>DATKFT010000689.1:0-20744 GCA_035544335.1 Pseudorhodoferax sp. | reverse complement strand
GCTGGCGCTCGCGCTGCTGGCCATGACGGTGGGCGACCTGCTGGCCGAGCAGGGCCTGGTCCGGCTCGCGCAGCGCCTGCTGCCGGGCGGCCGGCTGCGCCGTTCGCTGCTCGTGATCGCCATCGTGAGCGTCAACCTGCTGGTCGTGGCGCTGGCCATGCACGGGCTGCTGCACCAACTCAGGGTGCACGCGCAGTTCGGGCCGCTCAGCAGCAAACTGGTCGCGCTGGCCGAGGACGCGGTGCTGTTCATCGCGTTCGTGACGGGACTGGGCCGCGCGCTGCTGGCCAACAACCGGCCGTCCTGGCGGCTGCCGCGCATCCCCGACGCGCTGGCCCGGCACCTGAGCCCCTACCCCTGGCTGGTCGCGCTGACCGGCGTGCTGGTCTGGCTGCCCACGCAGGTCAGCGAGATCGTCGATGCGAGCCCTGCCGCCGAACACCTGGTCCAGACCGTGACCGCGCTGGCCCTGGTGCTGCTGATCCTGGGCATGCTGCTGCGCCTGCACAGCCCGCAGGCGGCCGCGGCGGCGCAGGCCGCGGATACCGCAGAGGCCGCAGAAGCCGCAGAGGCCGAACCGGCAGCGCCCGCCGCCGAGCGCCCGGTCTGGGTCGGCCTGCTGCTGGGCGCCGTGGCGCTGGCGCTGCTGGCCGTGGTCGTGCTCACGGCCTTCGGCTACATGACCTTCGCCAGCCTGCTGGCCGCGCAGCTGGCCTGGACCGGCCTCGTGGCCGTGACCTTCTACGTGCTGTTCAAGTTCGCCGACGACCTGTGCATGGCCGTGGTGGCGTCCAGGAGCGCCTTCGGCCAGCGGCTGCAGCGCGGCTTCGGTTTCGCACCGGCCACGCTGGACCAGGCCGCCGTGGTGCTGTCGGCGCTCGCGCGGCTGGTGCTGTTCTTCTACATGCTGATCGCGCTCGTGGCACCGCTGGGCACGCGGCCCGACGAGGTGCTGGACCAGAGCGGCCGCATCGGCAGCGGCCTGCAGATCGGTGAATTCCAGCTCGTGCCGGCCGCGCTGCTCAGCGCGCTGGCGGTGCTGGTGGGTGGCTTCGTCGCGCTGCGCGTGTTCCAGCGCTGGCTGCGCGAACGCTATCTGCCCACCACGACCATGGAGCCGGGCATGCAGAGCTCGCTGGCCACGCTGCTCAACTACGTGGGCGTGGTGCTCGTGGTGGCGGCCGGGCTGTCGGCGCTGGGCATCGGCGTGAACCGCATCGCCTGGATCGCCAGCGCGCTGTCGGTGGGCATCGGCTTCGGCCTGCAGGCCATCGTGCAGAACTTCATCTCGGGCCTGATCCTGCTGGCCGAGCGGCCCGTCAAGGTCGGCGACTGGGTGGTGCTGGGCACGACCGAAGGCGACATCAAGCGCATCAACGTGCGCGCCACCGAGATCCAGCTCGGCGACCGCTCCACCGTGATCGTGCCGAACTCCGAGTTCATCACCAAGACCGTGCGCAACATGACGCTCAGCAACGCCGAGGGCCGCGTGCTGATCCGCCTGCCGATGCCGCTGGCCACCGACGCGCCCAAGGTGCGCGAGCTCATGCTGGCCGCCTGCGCGGCCAACCCGGCCGTGCTGGCCACGCCCGCGCCCTCGCTGACGCTGGAGGGCGTGGAGACCGGCATGCTGGTGTTCCAGGCCACCTGCTACGTGGGCGGTCCGCGCCTGGTCGGCGGTGTGCGCAGCGAGCTGCTGTTCGCCATGCTGGAGTCCTTCCGCCAGGCCGGCGTGGCCATGGCCGCGCCACCCACCGTGGTGGTGGCGTCGCCGCCTGCGCCGGTCTGAGGTCGGCGCGCAGGCCCGCTCACTCGGCCTTGATGCCGCCGCGCGTGACGACGGTGCCGAACTTCTGCTGCTCGGCCTTCAGAAAGGTGGCAAATGCCGCCGGCCCCATGCCGACGGGCGTCACGCCGCTGTCCTCGAAAGACTTGCGCAGCCCTGGCTGCGCGAGCACCTCGCGCAGTGCCGTGTCGAGCCGGGCGATGACCTGCGGCGGCGTGCCGCGGGGCACGAAGACGCCCTGCCAGACCGCGACGAGCGCGTCCTTCCAAGCCGGCACATCGGCCCCCAGGGCCGGCACCTGGGGCATGGCCGGCGAGGGCTTGTCGTCCAGGACGCCGAAGACGCGCAGCCTGCCGGCCCGCGCCTGCTCCATGACCATGGACAGCGGCAGCACCGCCAGATCGAGCTGGTTGCCGCCGAGGTCGGTGACGATCTGGGTCCCGACGCGGTAGGGCACGTGCACCAGCTCCACCCGGCCGAGCTGCCTGAGCATCTCGCCGCCCAGGTGCAGCGACGTGCCGACGCCCGAAGAAGCGTAGCTGTACTTTCCCGGGTGTTTTTGCATGTCCTGGTACAGCTCGGCAGCCGTGCGCGCGGGCTGGTCGGTCTTGCCCACGAGGACCAGCGGCTGCGTCCCCAGCAGCGTGACCGGCACCAGGTCGCGCAGGCCGTCGTAGCGCACGGTCGAGGGCGTGACCATCCTGGCGATCACGATGGTGCTCTCCACCGACAGCAGCAGCGTGTAGCCATCGGGCTTGGCACGCACCACCTTGTCGGTGCCGATGACGCCGCCGGCACCGGCCACGTTGTCGATGACCACCGGCTGGCCGAGACGGCGCGACAGCTCCGGCACCACCCAGCGCGCCATGGCGTCCACGTTGCCACCGGCGGCGTACGGCACCACCAGTGTCACGGGCTGGCTGGGCCAGGCAGGGTCGGCCGCGTTGGCAGCGTTGGCAAGCTCGGCCATGGGCACCGCCACCGCGGCGAGCAGGGCCAAGGTGGTCGCGTGCAGCACGCGGCGCAAGCGGGATGGAGCGGTCTGCATGCGGACTCCTGCAGGAACGGTGGTGTGGAGGGATCAGTGCGCAACGCCGGCCGGGCGCTGCGGCGCCAGCGCTGCAATGTCTTGCTCGAAGCGCTGGCGCAGTGCGCGCTTGTCGTCGTCCTCGAGCCAGCACGCGTCCACACCCGCCAGGCTGAACGCGCGTGCCTGCTCCCAGCCCCAGCCACAGCCCGCGAGCACCGTCGCATAGGTGTGCGTGAGGTCGGTGTGGAACATGGCCGGATCGTCGGTGTTGAGCGTGACCGGCAAGCCGGCCTCCACCATGGCCTTGAGGCCTTGCAGGCGCCGGTCGCGGTTGCGCGCCACGCTCGTGATGCCACAGGCGCAGAAGTAGATGCCGCGGTCGCGCGCACGCTGCAGGCCCTCGGCGCTGGCCAGCAGGTTGTAGCCGTGGTCCAGCCGGTCGCAGCCCATCAGCGCGATGCAGTCATCCACGTTGGACGGCGGCGCCTCCTGCAGCGTCTGGTTGTCCTCGCACACATGGGCGGTGCGCCGCAGACCGGCACGGCCAGCGCGCTGGAACAGGGCGGCCAACCGGCCCGGACCGGCCGCGCGCTCGGGACCGTCGACCCCGACGCCCACCACCAGGGGGTGGCGCCGGCCCACGATGTCGTCCATCGCCTGCTCCGCGCTGTCCATGGGCAGGCCACGGTCCAGTGCGGCGATCAGCAGACACGAACAACCGAAGTCGCGGCGCGCGGCCTGCACCCCCGCCGTGAGACCTTCGAGCTGTGCCCTGTAGGAAAGGGCCTGGGGCATGAAGTACTGCGGGTTGAACGACATCTCCAGATGCCGCGCACCGCTGCGCGCGGCGTCTTCGATGGCCTCGTAGGCCACGCGCTCGCAATCGGCCGCGCTGCGCAGCGCCTGCGCACCCAGGCGCAGCACGTCGATGAAGTCATAGAAGTCGCGGTACTGGTAGAGCCGGTCCGCGGGACGCGGCAACGCCAGACCATGCTGGCGGGCCAGCGCGGCCAGCGTCGCCGGCCGCATCGTGCCGGCCAGGTGGCAGTGCAGGTCCACCTTGGGCAGACGCGCCAGGATGGCGGCCTCGACGGCGGTGGCAGAGGTCGGGGTGGCGTTGTGCATGGCCCGAACCTTAGCCCTGCCTGCCGCCTGCGCCCAGCGCAGCGCGGTTCAGGTGGTTATGACAGCACGGTCATGACCCATCGCGGCGGATCGTCTCGCGCGCCGCCGCGAGGACCTCCTCGCGCAGCCAGCGCAAGGCCCGGTTGGCATGGCTGCGCTCGTGCCAGACCAGCCGGTAGCGCAGCGGCTTGATCGGCACCGGACACGGCACGATGGCCAGTGCATGGCCCGCCGCGAGGTCCTCTGCCAACAGCCGCCCCGTCGTGAAGATCAGGTCGGTGCGCTCGAGAATGGCCGGGGCCAGGCTCAGGAACTGGGTGCGCACACCGGCGTGGGCGGCGACGCCGAGGTCGGCCAGCAGGTTGTCGATGATGCCGCCTTGGCCAGGCACATGTTCCAGCGAGCTCAGGTGTCTGGCGCGCTGGTACTGCTCCAGCGCCATGGGAGCGGCCGCCAGCGGATGGTCGCGCCGCAGCAGGCAGACCATGGGCTCGGTCAGCAGATGGGTCGCGCGCAGATTGGGCGGCAGCTCGGGCCAGACCGTGATGACCAGGTCCACCTCGCCGTCGGCCAGCTGCCGATAGTGCTCGAAGCGCGCCCCCAGGCCGCGGATGACGAGTTCGCATTCGGGAGCCTGCCGCCCGACCCGCTCCGCAAGCTTGGCGAAGAACCGCTTTGGCAGGAAATCGTAGGTCGCGATGCGCAGGCTCAGGCGCAGCTCCGAAGGCGACAGCGGCAGCGCGGGTGAGGTGATCAACGACATGTCCGCCAGGATGCGCCGCGCGGGCGCCACCAGCATCTGCGCCCGCTCGGTCGGCACCATGCGGTTGCCCACGCGCACCAGCAGCGGGTCGCCGGTCAGCTGCCGCAGCACGCGCAGGTGGCGGCTGAGCGCGGATTGGGCGATGCCCAGCTTGGCCGCGGCCTGCGAGACGTTGGCCTCGGTCAACAGTGCATGCAGCGAGCGCAGCAGCGGCTCGTCGAGGCGGCGTATGCCATCGTCGTCGGATGGGCTGGGGGCGTGTGCGGTGACCACGCGCCACAGTGTGCCGCAGGACGGCGGCGGCACCGACCGGGGCCGGCGCGCGAAAACCGCATGCCGGCTGGGGCGTCTTGCACACCACACGCAGCGGCCCGCACAATGGCCGCCGTCCGGCAGCTTGCTCTGCACCACCACCAGAACGAAGGACCCACCGTGACGATCTCGATCCCTGGGACCCTGTCCCGCCGGCTCGCCTTGCTTTCGCTGGCCAGCTTCGCCACCACCGCCCTGGCCCAGAACGACGGCCGCTACGAGCCGCGGCGCGGCCAGGCCGGCAAGGACGTGATCTGGATCCCCACGCCCGACGACGTGGTCACGCGCATGCTGCAGATGGTGGAAGTCAAGCCCAGCGACCGCGTGTTCGACCTGGGCTCGGGCGACGGCAAGATCGCCATCGCCGCGGCGCGCGAGTTCGGCGCGCAGGCCACGGGCCTGGAATACAACTCCGACATGGTGGAGTTCTCCAACCGGCGCGCCAAGGAAGCCGGCGTGGCCGACAAGGTGCAGTTCCGCCAGGCCGACATCTTCCAGACCGACTTCTCGAGCGCCACCGTGGTCACCATGTACCTGCTGCCCGAGCTGAACCTGCGGCTGCGGCCGCTGCTGTTCAAGATGGCACCAGGCACGCGCGTGGTCTCGCACTCGTTCACGATGGGCGACTGGCAGCCCGACGAGACGGCCCGGGCCGGTGTCGGCGATGTCTACATGTGGCGCATCCCGGCCAACGCCTCGGGCAACTGGACGCTGCGCGCCGAGGGCCTGGCCGATGCCTCGCTGGCGCTGGCCCAGCGCTACCAGGTGCTCAGCGGCGACGGTCTGTTCGGCGAGCTGCGCGCCAGCCTGCTGCGCCCCAGCATCGAGGGCGAGCGCATCCGCTTCGGCCTGCGCGATTCCAAGGGCCAGCTCTGGCAGTTCGACGGCAAGGTGGCCGGCAACCGCATGACGGGCAGCGCGACGCGGCCCGGCCTGGGTGCCAGCCTGCCGTTCGAGGCGCGCCGCAACGGCGAGGCCTCGCCCATCGTGCAGCGTTCCACGCCGGCCGAGCTGTACGCCACCACGCTCGCCACGGGCCTGGCCCGATGAGCGCCCCTGCGGGGGCCGCGGGCGCCACCACGGGTGGCGCCACGGCGACCAGCGCGGGCGCGGCCCCGGCTGGCGCACCGCTCACGATGCGCCACGCCATCGCCATCACGGTGGGCGTGGTCATCGGCGCGGGCATCTTCAAGGCGCCCTCCCTGGTCGCGGGCAGCGTGCCCACGGCGACCTGGATGTTCGCGCTGTGGATCGCGGGCGGCCTGGTCGCGCTGGTCGGCGCGCTGTGCTATGCCGAGCTGGCCACCACCTACCCCAGTGCAGGCGGCGAGTACCACTTCCTGTCGCGCGCCTTCGGCCGCAACACGGCGCTGCTGTACGCCTGGGCGCGCTTCGCGGTCATCACGACGGGCTCGCTCGCGCTCCTGGGCTTCGTGTTCGGCGACTACATGACACAGCTGCTGCCGCTCGGGCCCTACAGCAGCGCGCTGTGGGCAGCGATCGCCACGGTGGTGCTCACGGCCATCAACCTGCGCGGCATCCGCAGCGGCGCGGAAACGCAGTCCTGGCTCACGGCCGTGGAGGTCGGTGGCCTGGTGCTGGTCATCGGTGCCGCGCTGTGGCTCGCGGGCACGGGGTCCGGCACGCCACCGCCTGCGCCGGCGGCGCCGCCCGGCCCGGCCTCGCTGGCCGGCGTGGGCTTTGGCATGGTGTTCGTGCTGCTGACCTTCGGCGGCTGGAACGACGCGGCCTACATCAGCGCCGACCTGCAGGACCGGCGCGCCATCGCGCGCGCGCTGCTGGTCTCGGTGGTGTTCCTGACCGTGCTGTACCTGCTCGTGAACTGGGCCTACTGGTCGGTGCTGGGCCTGGACGGCATGGCGGCATCGCAGGCCGTGGCCACCGACGTGCTGAGCGCCGCCTTCGGCCCCGGCGCAGGCAAGCTCATCGCGGCCATGGTCGCGGCGGCCGCGCTGACCTCGATCAACGCCACCATGATCGTGGGTGCGCGCACCGCGAGTGCGCTGGGCCGGGACTGGCCGGCCCTCCAGGTGCTAGCCGCCTGGGACGAGGTGCGCCGCGTGCCGCGCCACGCGCTGCCGATCCAGTGCGCGCTCGCGCTGGTGCTGATCGTGCTGGGCGTGGCCTTCAAGGGCGGGTTCCAGGCCATGGTCGAGTACACGGCGCCGGTGTTCTGGCTGTTCTTCCTGCTCGTGGGCATCGCGCTGTTCCGGCTGCGCGCCATCGACCCGGGCCGCGAGCGGCCGTTCCGCGTGCCGCTGTACCCCGTGCTGCCGCTGCTGTTCTGCGCGAGCAGCGCCTACATGCTGTGGTCCAGCCTGGGCTATGTGTACTCGCAGCAGCTGGGCGGGTTCAACGCCGCCTGGGTCGGCGTGGGCGTGCTGGCCAGCGGGCTGCTCGTGCTGGGGCTGCTGCGCACGCGCAACGCGCACTGAGTCAGCCGCCGGCCACCTCCACGCGGTTGCGGCCCAGGCGCTTGGCCTCGTACAAGGCGGCGTCGGCGCGCGCGAGCACCGCGTCCAGGCTCGCGTCGCCGCGCTGCACGCCGGCCACGCCGATGCTGACCGTGCAGGCCGGCACGGCCGGCGTGGCGGCGCGCTGCGCCACGGCCTGGCGCATGCGCTCGGCGACCCTGCGGGCCTCGTCCATGCCGGTCTCGGGCAGCAGCACGAGGAACTCCTCGCCGCCGTAGCGCCCCAGGCGGTCCACCGTGCGCAAGGCATGGGCCAGCGCCTGCACCAGCTGCACCAGCACGCGGTCGCCGGCGGCATGGCCGTGCTGGTCGTTGATCTGCTTGAAGCAGTCCACGTCCACCATCAGCAGCGCGAAGCCATGGCCGTAGCGCTGCCAGCGCCCGAACTCCAGCGTTCCGTCCTGCAGCACCACGCGGCGCGCCAGCGCACCGGTCAGGCTGTCGTGGTTGGCCATGTGCTCGAACTCCGAACGCAGCCGCTCGCTGGCCATCAGCAGCACGCCCACGCTGACCAGCAACACCGAGAAGCTGTAGGTCGCCAGGTAAAGCGACTGCATGGGCGACGGCGAGAAGCGGTCGGTGGCGGGCGTGTCCAGCCAGAACGTGGAGACCCCGCGCACCAGCAGCACCAGCACCTGCACTGTCAGCACCCCTGCGGTGAAGCGCACCGCGAAGCCCTTGCCCCGGCGCAGCAGCAGCCGCACGTGGAACAGCAGCAGCACCGACAGCGTGGCGGTGAACAGGGCCAGGCGCATGCGGTAGTCCGGATGCACCTCGAGGAAGAACGCCTGCCACAGCAGCGCCAGCACGCCCACCGCCGACCAGGCGCGCCAATGGCTGCGTTGCGCGTAGAAGCGCTGGCTGCCGAAGTAGTACAGGCCGCAGCAGACCATCAACAAGCCGTTGCCGACGACGACCACGAGCAGCGCGGGCAACCGCCCTTCCAGACCGAAGAACACGGTCGACAGCGCGCCCGTCACGGGCGCCAGCCCCCACAGCAGCATGCCGCGGATCGAGTCCGGGTAGTGCCGCCTGAGCATGAGCAGCACGAAACCCATGGCCGCACTGGTCATGCAGGCCATCAGGGTCAGCGAGCGCAGATCCAGGGCATTCATGGCGGCGGACGGCAGAAGGGGCGCACGAAGCGGGCAAGCCTATCGGATCCGATCCCGGTCGTGGGGACGTGGGTGCAGGCACCCACCACGGGGTGCATGCGGTTCAAAGCTGCTTGCCTGCCAGCCAGGGATCGACCGGTTCGCCACCGTACTGCGCGACCAGGAAGTCGATGAAGGCGCGCGTGCGCCGCGGCAGGTGGCTGCGGCTGGGCACGGCCGCGTAGATGCGGAAGTTGGCGGCATACCAATCGGGCAGCACGCGCTCCAGCGTGCCGGCGCGCAGGTCGTCCGCCACGTTCAGCGACAGCGAGCCCGCGATGCCGAAATGCCCGCGCGCCACGCCGATCAGCACGGCCGCGGAGTGCGCCATGATGGCCGAACGCTGCGGCTGCAGCGTGGCGTTCTCGCGCCCGTTCTCGCCGGCGTCGGAATGGAACAGCCAGACCTTGCGGTCGAACGCCGATTCCGGCACGAGGATGGTGTGCTGCAGCAGGTCCTCGGGCTTGCGGATCGGCGCATGCTTGCGCAGGTACTCGGGCGTGGCGCAGAGCACGACCTCGGCATGCGCGAGCAGCCGCGCGACGAAGTTGCCGTTCAGCGGATCGGGGCCGTGCACCAGCAGCGTGACGTCGGCCGCGTCGTCGGGCACCACGGCCTCGGGGCTGGACAGCAGCAGCTGGATGTTCAGGCCCGGGTGCTGTTGCGCGAAGCGCGGCACCAGCCGGGCCAGGCTGGTCGTCAGGAACTCCTGCGGCGCCGCCACGCGCACCGTGCCGCGCAGCGTGCCGGTGGCCTCGGTGGCCTGCTCGTTGGCGTCATCGATGTCCTCCAGGATGCTGCGCACGCGCTCCAGGTAGTGCGTGCCCACGTCGGTCAGCGACAGCGCGCGCGTGGTGCGGTTCAGCAGCCGGCACTTGAGCGATTCCTCGAGCTCGGCCACGGCGCGCGTGACCACGGAATTGGCGACATTGAGCGCGCGCGCCGCGCCTGCAAAACTGCCTTCGTCCACCACCTTGACAAAGGTGCGCATGGTCTTGAGTTCGTCCATGCGCGCATTGTCCACGCGGCCAGGCCGCGCGCGTGGAAGGCGTTACCTGCCCAGGCCCAGTTTCTCGATGATGGCCTTTTCGGTCTTCATGGTGTCCACGGCGTACTGCTTGTAGGCCGCGCCGCTCATGTAGTAGGGCTCCATGTCGAACTTGGCCAGCGACTCCTTGTAGTTGGGCATCTCCATGGCCTTCTTGAACGCGTCGTGCAGCACCTGCGTGACCTTGGGGTCCGTGCCCTTGGGCACGGCCAGTCCGAACGGCGAGGTCTGCACGAGGTTGATGCCGACCTCCTTGAGCGTGGGCGCATCCGGGAACTTGGTCGAGCGCTTGTCGCCCCAGGTGGACAGCAGGCGCAGCCGGCCCTGCTCCACATACGGGCCCCAGCCCGGCGTGTCGGCCACCGACATCACGTGGTTGCCGATCACGGCCTGCAGCGACTCCGAGTTGCCCTTGTACGGGATGTGGTTCAGCGTGATGCCCGACTGCAGCGCGATGTTCTCCATCGTCAGGTGCAGCGTGGTCAGCGCGCCGGGCGTGCCGTAGGTCAGCTTGCCGGGGTTGGCCTTCGCGTACGCGATGTAGTCCTGCATGGACTTGATCGGCGAGTCCGCCGGCACCACGAGGCCGAAGGAGTAGCCGGCCAGGTTGATCACGTACTGCAGGTCCGTCGCCGGGTCCCAGTTGATCTTCTGCGTGTAGGGCAGCCGGAACACGGGCAGCGGAATCTGGCCGAGCGTGTAGCCGTCGGCCGGTGCGCTCTGCAGCATCTGCGCGGGCAGCACGCCGCCCGCGCCGGGCTTGTTCTCGATGATGACGGGCTGGCCCAGGATCTTGGAAGCGTTCTCGGCCAGCACGCGGAACGGCACGTCCGTGGAGCCGCCGGCGGTGAAGCCGATCAGGATCTTGATGGCACGGCTGGGGAATTGGTCGGGCTGCGCCAGGGCCGGGCCGGCCGCGAGGCCGGCGGCCAGCAGCAGCAAAGGCAGGGTGCGGCGCTTGAAGGATCGTGCGTTCATGGTTGCTTCCTAATGGGCGCGCCCCGGCGGGCGCCGGGGCTGCGTTGCGGGAGGGGTGGCTCAGCCGGCCGGGCAGCTGTTGGGCGTGCGCGTGCGCGAGGAGAACTTGCAGCCGTAGTGCGGGTCGGCCACGGTGGCGCGGTCCAGCACCTCGTCGCCCGCGGGCTTGACGCCCTTTTGCTCCCAGTTCGCCATCGCGTCGAAGGCATCGGCCTGCTCGTCCACCGTGAAGTCGCAGTGGCTCACACCGCGGATCGCGCGCTGCACCAGCCACTTGTCGGTTCCGAGGGCCATGGCGCGGCGCTTGTAGATCTGCTCCATGCTGAACGGCACGTAGACGTCGCCCAGCGTATGGATGGTCACGACCGGCACGCTGATGCGCGCGTTGGTCTGCGGGAACCAGCGCAGGCCGTCGCGGCGCAGCCGGTTGGCTTCGGGATCGGGGCGCAGGCGGTAGGCCGCCAGGTTGAAGGCCTGCTCGGCCGGGCTCAGCGCCGGATCGTTGTCGAACTGGAACACGGTCGCCGTGGTGTCGTAGCCGTCCTTGTTCAGGATGCCGTTGACCGTGCCGTCGCGGCCAAAGGTGCCCCAGACCGTGGCGTTCATGCTGCCTGCGAAGCCCTCGTTGAACATGGGCCGCTCGCCGCCGGTCAACTGCTTGACGATCTCCTTGTACTGGTCGCCCAGCGGCGTGGTCGCGCTCGGGAAGTTCGTGAACAGCGCGTT
The DNA here is from genome assembly GCA_035544335.1 of Pseudorhodoferax sp. Lineage (GTDB taxonomy): Bacteria > Pseudomonadota > Gammaproteobacteria > Burkholderiales > Burkholderiaceae_C > Pseudorhodoferax. The sequence goes on along the minus strand of DATKFT010000689.1, from coordinate 9,328 downwards.
GCGCACCTGCGGACCGATCTCGGCCCAGTTGGCCACCGGCCAGGCCGTGACGGGCTTGCCGGCCAGCTGCTGCGCGGCGATCTGCGAAGCGCCGAAGTAGTTGTACAGCGCAAGGTCGCCGAGCACGCCGCACATGGGCACGGCGCCGTCGTAGCGGACCTTGTGGTTGGCCGTCTCCAGCGCTTCGGCATCGACGGCCGCCGCGGCGATGTGCCCGCCCATGGACGTGCCGATGATGTAGGTCTTGGTCGGCGCGGCCAGCGTGCGGCCGTTCTGCGCCCCGATCTTCTGGAACGCCAGCGCCAGCGCGTTGGTGTCCTCGATGCCGGCGCGCACGTCGTAGTAGTTCTTGGAGAAGCTGGAAGCCGCCCAGGCATAGCCCTTGGCGATCAGGTGGGCGCGGATGGGCGCATCGCTGACGCTGACCGTGGACCCGGTGCCGCCATAGCCATGGGCGTACATGACCAGCATGCCGTTCCAGTTCCTGGGCACTTCCACGCGGTAGCCCGCGCCTTCCAGCACGCCCCACCAGCGGTCGGTCTCGGGCGCGCCGGCCAGCGCGGAGAACGGCAGGCGGGTCGCGTCGACCGAGAACTGGCGGCTGTCCTGGGCGCGCACCTCCTCGGGCTGCGGCGGACCATCGTCGCCGCCACCGCAGGCGGTCAGCGCCAGGGCGCCGAGAACGGAAAGGGTTGCAAGCATGCGGCCGCGCAGGGCAAGGACTGTCACTGGTTCATCTCCTCGAGGTATGTCTCGCGCTGTTTCTCTAAGCGGAATTTCATTGGAGTCGCTGGAACAGGCGAATTTCAGTATCCACCCGCTAAAGAATTGACTTACCTAGGGAAATCCATGACAGATATCCCTTACATCTTTCTAAAATAATTCCGCCAAGCAAAATTAATAAAAGGACCATATGGGAAGGACCAAGCAGATCGACTTCGAGGAGGGGGCGGACAGCCGGCGCTTCGTGACCGCGCTGGCGCGCGGGCTGGACGTGCTGGCCTGCTTCAGCGTCGACGAGAAGTGGCTGACCAACACCGAGATCGCCGCGCGCACCGGCCTGCCCAAGCCCACGGTGGTGCGGCTGGCCTACACGCTGTGCGTGCAGGGCTACCTGCGCCATTCGCGCGAGAGCGGCAAGTACGCGCTCGGCGACAGCGTGGCCGCGCTGGGCATCACCATGGTGTCCAACCTCAAGCTGCGGCGCATCGCGCGGCCCTACATGCAGGACCTCGCGGACCGCTACGACATCTCGGTCTCGCTGGGCATCCGCAACGGCCTGTCGGTGCTGTACCTGGAGAACTGCCGCTCCGGCGCGCCGCTGGCGCTGGGGCTGGACATCGGCTCGCGCATCCCGATCGCCGACACGGCCATGGGCCATGCGCTGCTGGCCGTCATGGAGCCCCGGGAGCGCGAGCGCCTGCTGGCCGAGATCCGCCAGGCCGAGGGCGAGCGCTGGCCGCAGGTGAAAGAGGCCATCGCGGCCGGCTGCGCGCACTGGCAGGCGCGCGGCTTCACCATCGTCGTGCGCGACTGGCAGAGCGACATCAGCGGCGTGGCCGCCGCCATCCGCCAGCCCGACGGCCGCGTCGTGACGCTCAACGCGGGCGGCTCGGCCAGCAAGTTCCCGCGCGAGCTGCTGGACCAGGAGATCGGCCCGCAGTTCGCGCGCATGGTCAAGGGGCTGGAGTCCTTCGTGCGCAGCGAGGACGCCTGAACGGATCGACGGTCCGTCGCTGCGCGCCACCCCACCGCAGCCGGCGCGCAAGCAGCGGTTCAGAAGGCCGCGGAGCAGGCCATGCCAGCAGACGCCGCGCAACGGGCTTGCCCGGCCGCTGGCGGCGCCCCTTGAGGGGTATCGGGATGGTCCAGTTCAGTGCGGCGCGGCGTCCAGGTCCACGCCGCGCAGCATGCGCGCGACCAGCCAGGCCGCCGCGGCCACGAGCACCGCGCCAACCAGTGCGATGGCCTGCAGCGCCTGGGCAAAGCTGGCCTGCGCCACCTGTAGCAGCGCCGACGCGGCGGCCACGGGCAGGCCTTCGGCCAGGTGCAAGGCGCCGCCCAGCGAGGCGCCGGCCGCCGGCAGCAGCGCGGTATCCAGGCCCGCAGGCCAGTCGCCGCCCAGGCCCTGGCGGTAGACCACCATGCCCGCGCTGCCCAACAGCGCGATGCCCAGCGCGCCGCTGAACTCGGACGCCGTCTCCGACAGCGCCGAGGCCGCACCCGCGCGCTCGGGCGGCGCCGTGGTGATGATGATCTCGTTGCCGATCGTGAACACGGGCGCCATGCCCAGCGACATGACGATGGTGGCCGGCACCAGCACCCACAGGCCCTGCCCCGTCGCCAGCAGGCCGAAGCCCAGCGCCGCGGCCACGAGGCCGACGATGATCACGCGCGCACGCGGCCAGCGCGCCGCCATCTGCGGCGCCAGCAGCGAACCGACCACGAAAGACAGCGCCCAGGGCAGCGTGGCCAGGCCGGCCTGCAGTGGCGTGAGGTCCAACACCAGCTGCAGGTACTGCGTGATGAAGATGTAGACGCCGAACATGGCCAGGCAGGTCAGCGCGTAGGCGGCCAGCGCGGCGCAGAACGGCGCGTGGCGGAACAGCCGCAGGTCCAGCAGCGGGTAGGCGATGCGCGCCTGGCGGCGCAGGAACAGCGCGCCCACCGCCAGGCCCAGCGCGGCCACGGCCAGCGACGACCAGGCCAAGCCGTGTTCTGCGAGCTGCTTGAGCCCGTAGATGGTCAGCAGCACGGCCGCCAGCGACAGCGCGACGCTGGCCAGGTCGAGCCGGCCCGCGTCCGGGTCGCGGTACTCGGGCAGCAAGCGCGGGCCCAGCGCCAGCGTGAGCGCCATCACGGGCACGTTGAGCCAGAACACCGCGCTCCAGTGGAAGAACTCCAGCAGCACGCCACCCACCAGCGGGCCGATCGCGCTGCCCAGCGAGAAGCTCGCGATCCAGATGCCGATGGCGAACTGGCGCTGGCGCGCGTCGTGGAACATGTTGCGGATCAGCGCCATGGTGGACGGCGCGATCGTGGCGCCGGCCAGGCCCAGCAGCGCACGCGCGGCGATCAGCAGCTCGGCCGTGTGGGCCAGCGCCGCGAGCGCCGAGGCGCACGCGAAGAAGGCCGCGCCGATCAGCAGCAGCCGGCGCCGGCCGATGCGGTCGCCCAGCGTGCCCATGGTGATCAGGAAGCCCGCGACGAAGAAGCCGTAGATGTCCAGGATCCAGAGCAGCTGCGCGCCCGAAGGCGACAGTTCGCGGCTCAGCACGGGCAGTGCCAGGTTCAGCACCGTGAGGTCCATGGCATAGACCAGGCAGGGCAAGGCCAGCACGGCCAGGCCGGTCCATTCGCGCGCCGTGGCGCGCACGGGAGACGCAGGGGAAGCGAAAGAAGAAGCAAAAGACATCGGCGGAATCTACAGGCTGCGGATGTCCCTGCGACGAACGGGGCGGGCCCGGATCGACACGGCTGCACCAGCAGCCGCTCGATCGCTGCGCTGGTTCAGTCCAGCGTCGCGCCCGTCAGCTTGACCAGGCCTTCGTAGCGCTGCAGCTCGGCGTTCCAGAACGCGGTGAAGCTGGCCGCATCGCCGGGCCGCAGTTCGGCACCCACGTCGGTGAGCCGCTTGCCCAGGTCGCCGGCCTTGAAGGCGGCCTGCACCGCGGTGTTCAGGCGCTGGACGATGGGCGGCGGCGTGCCGGCCGGCGCGGCCAGGCCATACCAGGCGTTCATCTGCATGCCCTTGATGCCGAGCTCCTCGAAGGTCGGCACACCGGGCAGCAGCGGATGCCGCGTGGGCGAGGCCACGCCGATCGCGCGCAGCTTGCCGCCCTTGAGCTGGCCGTAGGCGCCGGTGTCCAGCATGAAGTCGAGCTGGCCGCCCATCACGTCGGTCAGCGCGGGCGAACTGCCCTTGTAGGGCACGTGGATCACGTCGATGCCGGCGATGGACTTGAACAGCGCGCCGGCCAGGTGGGCCGAGTTGCCCACGCCGCCCGAGCCGAAGGACAGCTTGCCCGGCGTGGCCTTGGCGGCCTGGATGATGTCGGCCGGCGACTTGTAGGGCGAGCCCGCGGCCACGATCATGACGCTGGGAATCACGGCCAGCGAGGCCACGGGCGTGAAGTCCTTGACCGGGTCGAAGCCGATGCGCTGCTTGTACAGGTAGGGGTTGGCCGAGTTGGTCGAGCTCGTGGCCAGCAGCAGCGTGTAGCCGTCGGCCGGCTGGCGGATGAACTGCTGCGTGCCGATGTTGCCGCCCGCGCCCGCGATGTTGTCCACGACCACGCTCTGGCCCAGTTGCACGCGCAGCGCCTCGGCCACGGCACGGCCCACGGCGTCGGCGCCGCCGCCCGCGGGCCAGGGCACGACCAGGCGGATGGGCTTGGCCGGGTAGGTCTGCGCCAGCGCGGCCTGGCCGCCGGCGGCCAGGGCGGCGCCGAGCACGCACAGGCGGAGGAAGTGTTGTCTGTTCATGAGCATGTCTCTTTTGAAAAATGGAGGAGCTGGCGCTGCACCCGCAGGTGCGGAATGGCACGCAGGCGTTCAGACCAGGCCGAAGCGGCGCAGCGTGTCGCCCAGGCCCAGCAGCTCCACGGTGGACTGGCCCTGCGCGATGGCCTCGCGCTGCTGCGCTTCCTTGTCCTCGCGCGCCAGGCTGGCGGCGATGGTGGAGGCCACGCTGCCCTGCGGCACCACGGCCACGCCGTCGCGGTCGCCCACGATGATGTCGCCCGGATGGATCAGCACGTCGCCGATGGCCACGGGCACGGCCACGCGGCCCGGCTGGTTCTTGCCCGTGCCCTTGATCGACAGGCCGCGGCAGAACACCGGAAAGCCCAGCGCGATGATCAGGTTGGCGTCGCGCACGCAGCCGTTGATGAGCAGCCCGGCGATGCCGCGCTGCATGGCCTGCAGCGTCAGCACGTCGCCCCAGGGACCGGCTTCCATGAAGCCCTTGGCATCGACCACGAGCACGTCGCCACGCTGCGCCTTCTGCACCGCGTAGTGCAGCATCAGGTTGTCGGCGGGCCGGCAGTCGACCGTGTAGGCCGGGCCGGCCAGGCGGCAGCTCGGGTCGATGGGCTTGATGCCATGGTCCAGTGCGCCCTGCGCGCCCTGGGCTTCGTAGACGGTGGCCGCGCCGAGCTGGCGCAGCATGGCGATGGGGTCGCCATCGGGAACGGAAACGGGAGCGGGTGCGTTCGGCATGGGCGCGCATCTTCGGGCAAGGCGCAGGCGAAGCACAGCAGCGAATGCTGAGCCCTACTTCAGCTTTTCTGAAGTTCTGCCGCGCCGCACCACGGCCGGTGCCGGTGCTGGTGGCGGCTGCAGCAGCGCCAGCATGCGCCAGGCGAGCGGGTTGTCCTCGTCCACGCGCGTGACCGCCACCACGCGCGTGGGTGGCCGCAGAGCCGGGATCGGCAGGAAGACCAGGTCGCGCGGCGCACGCTCGGCAACCGACGCACCCACGATGGCATAGCCCAGGCCCGCGGCCACGAGGCCCAGCGCGGTGTGGATCTCGATGGCCTCGTGGTCCACGCGGGGCTGCGCGCCCGCGGCCAGCAGCGCCGCGAGCACGCGCTGCGCGAAGCCGCTCTGCGGGTCCTTGGGATAGCTGATCAGCGGCAGGCCGTCCAGGTCGGCCACCGCGAGCCGGCGCCGCCGCGCGAGCGGGTGCTGCGCCGACAGCGCGACCGCGAACGGGTCTTCGAACAGCAGCGTGTGGCGCAGGTCCGCGGCCGGCTCCGGGGCCTGCGCGTAGCGCGACAGGCCCAGGTGGATGCGCCCGCTGCGCAGCTGGGCCGGCTGGTGCTCGGACAGCATCTCCACGAGCTCGAGCTTGACCTCCGGATGCGCCTGCCGGAACGCGTGCAGGGCGCTGGGCAGGCGCGAGTTGAGCAGCGAGCGCACGAAGCCGATGCCCAGCCAGCCGCTGCCGCCCGCGGCCAGCGCGCGCGACTCGCGTTCGAGCCGCTGGCCGTCGTGCAGCAGGGACTGGGCGCGCGGCAGGAAGAAGCGCCCGAGCGGCGTGAGCACCATGGGCCGGGCGCTGCGGTCGAACAGCGCGCCGCCCAGGCTGGCCTCCAGCTGCGCCATCTGCATGCTGAGCGCGGTGGGCGCCACGTGCAGCCGCTCGGCCGCGCGCGCGAGCGTGCCGCAGGCGGCCACCTCGCAGAAGTAGCGCAGCTGGCGGAAGTTCATGGTCGGAAGCACCGGTCCCGCAGCGCGCGGGACCGGCCAGGAAAGATGGGCGGGGATCGTAGCAGCCCGCGCGCGCGGGACGCCTCAGCCGCCCCCGCCCTGTCCACCCTCCTCGTCCTCCTCGTGCCGGTACCAGCGGTCCTTGCCCAGCATCACAAGGTGGTGGCCCGCGCCGGCCGGCATCATCGGAAAACAGTTCTCCTGCGCGGCGACCTGCACGTCCAGGAAGAAGGGTCCGTCCCAGGCCAGGCACTCGGCCAGCGCAGCGTCGAGTTCGGCCGGATCGGCCACGCGCCGCGCGCCCCAGCCGAAGGCCTTGGCCAGCGCCACGAAGTCGGGCAGTGCCGCGTTCCAGCTGTGCGAGAGCCGGTTGCCGTGGATCAGCTCCTGCCACTGGCGCACCATGCCCATGTAGCCGTTGTTGGACAGCACGAGCTTGACGGGCGTGCGGTGCTGCACGGCCGTGGACAGCTCCTGGATGTTCATGAGCACCGAGGCGTCGCCGCTCACGCACACGCACAGCGCATCGGGGTGCGCGACCTGCGCGCCGATCGCGGCCGGCAGGCCGTAGCCCATGGTGCCCGCGCCGCCCGAGGTCAGCCAGCGCCGCGGCCGCTCGAAGCGCAGGTACTGCGCGGCCCACATCTGGTGCTGGCCCACGTCGGTGGAAACGATGGCGTCACGCCCCGCGATCTGCGCCTGCAGGCTGGCCATGAGCTGCTGCGGCAGGATGGCGTCGGCCTGGGGCGTGAAGTCCAGGCAGCGCTGGTCGCGCCAGCGCTGGATGCGCTGCCACCAGGGGTCCAGCCGCGCGGGGGCCAGGCCGCGCAGCTCGGGCAGGGCCAGCAGCGCGTCCAGCACGGCGCCGCAGTCGCCGACGATGGGCACGTCGACCTTGACCGTGCGGTGGATGGCGCTGGGGTCGATGTCGATGTGGATCTTGCGCGCGTGCGGGCAGAACTCGTCGAGCTTGCCGGTCACGCGGTCGTCGAAGCGCGCGCCCACGTTGACCACGAGGTCGGCCTCGTGCATGGCCAGGTTGGCCTCCAGCGTGCCGTGCATGCCCAGCATGCCCACGAACTGGGGATCGGAGGCCGGGAACGCGCCCAGGCCCATCAGCGTGAGCGTGCAGGGGCCGCCGACCTGGCGCACGAGCTGCGCGAAGGCCGCACAGGCCGCGGGCCCCGCGTTCACGAGCCCGCCACCGCCGTAGAACACGGGGCGGCGCGCCGTGGAGATCAGGTCGGCCGCGCGCTGCAGGCTGCCGCGCGGCACGGCGGCGGGCGCGCTCTCGCGCAGCGGCCGCGCGGCCACGGGCTGGCCCGGGGGCAGGGCCATGGGTGCGAGCTGCACGTCCTTGGGCACGTCCAGCAGCACGGGGCCGGGCCGGCCGCCCGCGGCGATGGCCAGCGCGCGGCGCACGGCGTCGGGGATCTGGGCCGCGCTGCGCGGCTGGAAGTTCCACTTGGTCACGGGCCGCGACATGCCCAGCGCATCGCTTTCCTGGAAGGCCTGGGTGCCGATCACGGCCGTCGCCACCTGGCCGCTGATGCAAAGCACGGGCACGGAATCGCTCATCGCGTCGAGCAGGCCCGTGATGGTGTTGCCCACGCCGGGGCCCGAGGTGACCAGCACCACGCCGACCTTGCCCGTGCTGCGCGCATAGCCCTCGGCCGCGTGCACGGCGGCCTGCTCGTGGCGCACGAGGATGTGGCGCAGCCGCGGCTCGCCGTGCAGCGCGTCGTACAGCGGCAGCGCGGCGCCGCCGGGGTAGCCGAACAAGGTGTCGACGCCGCCTGCGACCAGGGTGTCGAGCAGGGCCTCGGCGCCGTTGCGGGGCGGGCGCGGCGCAGCGGGCATGTCTTGTGCCGTGGCCGGGGCGGAGGAATCGAGGGCGGCGGTGGAGTTCATGCCTCAATTCTTGCGGCCATCGCGCAGAATAGGCTTCTGATTGTTCGAAGAACAAGCCTTCACCGACGTAAATTCTTCAGGAAAATCCATGTCTGGCGAAAAATCATTCGACAAGACCGATCTCGCCATCCTGCGCATCCTGCTGCAGGACGCGCGCCGCACGCTGCAGGAGATCGGCGCCGAGGTCGGCCTGTCGCCCACGAGCTGCTGGAGCCGCATCAAACGGCTGCAGGACGAGGGCGTGATCAAGCGCTACACGGTCGAGGTGAACCCGGCCAGCCTGGGCTACCACGACACCGTGATCGTGCAGCTCACGCTGGAGAGCCACACCGAGGACACGCTGTACGCCTTCGGCCAGGTGCTCGCCACCATCCCCGAGGTGCTGGAGGCCTACCTGGTCTCGGGCGACTACGACTACTACATCCGCATCGCCGTGCGCGACACGCGCGACTACGAGCGGCTGCTGCGCGAGAAGCTCTACATGATCCCCGGCATCCGCCACAGCAAGTCCAGCTTCGTGCTGCGCGTGCTCAAGGAATCCACGGTGCCGGTCTGAGCCGCCCGCCCGGCGCCCACAGGCGCACGGGCCATTGGCCGACAGGCACAGGTGCAAGCCGCCGCCGCTCAAGCGCCAGATGGCCGCGAACATGCACGAATGCGCGCAGATCGCGCGTTCATCTGCATCGTTATCGGCCCAACGGCCTGAAAGGCATTCCCATGAACTTCCGACGGCGGCCGCGCAAGCGCCTGTCCCTGACCGCTGCCCTGGCCTTCGGTGCCGGCGGCGTGCTGGCCCAGGACCTGAAGCCGGAACCGGCGCAGCGCGTCTGGCTGCAGCTCTCGGCCTTCCACCCGCGCGTGGACTCGGACCTGCGCCTGGACGACAGCCGCAGCGTGCTGCGCGGCACGCCGCTGGACGGCGAAAGCGATTTCGGCCTGGCGCGGCGCAAGACCGTGCCGGCCGCGCTGCTGGGTGTGCGCCTGGGCGAGCGCTGGCGCGCCGAGTTCGAGTACTTCTCGCTGGACCGCAGCGCGAGCACGCGCACCGACAGCATCCGCTTCGGCGACGCGCAGTTCACGGCCGACATCGCCACGCGCATGCGCACGAACACCTACCGGCTCAGCGCGGGCTACTCCTTCCTGCAGCAGCCCGACCGCGAAGCCGGCGTGCTGTTCGGCGCGCATGTCACGGACGCGCTCGTGC
>DATKFT010000688.1:0-3454 GCA_035544335.1 Pseudorhodoferax sp. | reverse complement strand
CAGGTGGTGCATCTGGATCAGGTGGCAGTCGCGCGATGGCGTGGAGGGGGCGGTGGTCGGCGGGCTGCACGGCGTGCAGGCCACCACAGGAAAGATTGGAAACTCCCAGCTCGGGGCGCTTGCAGTGGAAGCGGCCAACCTGGCTGCAGGCTCTGTGACGACAGTGAAGTTCGAGGCCGGTACCGAGCCGGTGACGATCGTCAGCACGGGACCGCTCCCCACCGTCAAGAGCACCAACGCCATCCTCTACGGCGGCAAGCTGTATCGATGGACCGGTTCTGCGTACTCGGCAGCCGTAGCAACAGCAGATCTCAGCGGAACTGTCTCCAACGGCCAAATTGCCAACGGTGCTGTGACCACCTCAAAGCTGGCCACTGGTGCGGTGACGGCTAACGAGATCGCCGCGAACACCATTACCACCAACGAACTGGCAGCCAATGCAGTGACGGTGGGGAAAATCGCCGCCGGTGCGGTGACCACAGACAAGCTGCAGGCCAATGCCGTCACAGCCAACGAGCTGGCTGCCAACGCGGTGACGGCTGGCAAGCTCGCTGCCAACGCCATAGCCGTGGGCACGGCCGCCATCCAGAACGGTGCCATCGTCAACGCGATGATCGGCAACCTCGCAGTCGACAACGCGAAGATCGCCAACGTGAGTGTCGCCAAGCTGACTGCTGGCACTCTGGCAGTTGGCGCCTACATCCAGTCGACGAACTACGTCGCCGGCGTCAGCGGCTGGATCGACCGCGCTGACGGCTACAGCGAGCGCAACAACGTGGTCGTGCGGGGCACCGTCTATGCAACGGCCGGGGAGTACTCCGCTGTGGTGCGCATGGGCGCGGCCAGCAGCTATGGCGCTGGCGTGGGCCTTTGGCAGGGCTACGACGGTGAGAATTATGTGTGGCGCGTGGGCGACCCAGAGGGGAATCGCGCGCAGTGGGATGGGGCTCAGTTCTCGGTCTACATCGCGGGCCAGGCGCAGCCCATCATCGCCGCGGGCGGCATCAGCGCCGGCACCGGCACGCTGGTGATCAATACGCCAGGCCTGACGCTCAATCCTGCGGGTGATGCTGTATTCGGCGGGACACTCGCTGCTGCGGTGGGAACCTTTGCAGGAACCCTTTCTGCCGGCACCGTGACGCCGTCTGCTTTCGAGGCCATCGTCGAGCAGTTCATCTCGGCCGGAACATTCAATCTCACGGTGCCCGCCAAGCGGGAAGGTTGGTTCGGTCTGGCGTGCCGGGTGACGCTTCAAGCGGCTGGCGGCGGCGGCGGTGGCGCATATGGTACTGGCGCCCCCAATAGCAACCCCATCGCTTCAGGCGGCGGTGGCGCAGCGGGTCAGAGGTACATCGCGGTTTTTGAGAGTGTCACGCCGGGCCAAGTTCTCAATCTGGTCGTGGGAGCGGGGGGGGCGGGCGGTGGGGCCAGCCAGGTCAACGCAAACGGCGCTGCAGCAGGCAATGGCGCCAATGGCGGCAACTCCAGCGTGACATTCGCAGGAGTGACCAGCACCGCGACGGGTGGTGCTGGTGGACGTGGTGGATGGCGAGACAACGCCCTCATCGCTGGGGGCTACGTGGTGCCCGGTGGCTCCAGCGCGGCGGGCAATGGCTACGCGCGCACACGGGACACCGGCCTCTACTTCGACGGCGAAAACTACTACTACACAACGAACGGCGCGAATGGTGGCTACGGCGCCTCGTCGGCCTACGGGTCGGGCGGGGCAGCCGGCACCTTCTGGTATCGAGGGGCCAGCAACGGTGGCAGCGGCGGTACCGGCGCTGGCGGGGGCGGCGGCGGTGCCGACTGTCAGCACCCGGATGTGGCGTACACCGGCAACGGCGGCCCAGGCGGCAATGGCTACATCCTGGTCGAGTTCTATGACCCGTACTCGGTGGTCACGAACAAGCGCTATTCGAAGCTGATCGAATGGCTGGATACGCGTGGCCTGGGCGCAGTTCCATCGAACGCGAGGTAATCATGGCTCTGCTGATGGAAGAGACATTGGGCGACGGTCGGACATTGGGCTATCACCGCATTGCCGAGTGTGTGTTCACGATGTCGGTGCCGTTGGTGCGCTTTACCCTGGAGAGCTTCGAGGACGCAGCAGCCCGACTGGACCCAACCGTGGTGCCTTATCGGCGTGAGTTCGACTTTCCATACCTTGCAGATCCTCCGGGAGATCCGCGCGAAGACGCATACCGTGCGCTGATGGCTCGCGACGAATGGTCCGCAGCTGTCGGTGACGATGACAACGCTGATATCACGCCCGGACCGCACGAGGCACGCCCAGCTGGGCAATCGGAATGGTATTCCGACGCGGAGTGCTGGGCAGATGAAAGCGTCAACGCCGTCGCTGAAGACAAACTGCGCGCACTGATCACGCGCTTCAAATCCGACGAGTATGAAGACATTTGGTCAGGAGGGCTCTACTGGTACGCGGACGCCGACGCGCGGCACCGTCTGATCATGGCGTGCGCAGTCGTCGCGCGGGCACCGGATCCCAGCGCTGTGACGCGGTCGTGGTGGGGCGAGGACTGGACAGGTCCGCACACCGTCACCGGTACCCAACTGCTGCAGCTGCAAGCTGACATGGACCAGCGCTCTCAGGAGGCGTCTGCGCACCTGGAGGCAAAGCGGCAGGAGATCATCGACGCCATGGAGCTGACACCCGCATCCTCTGCCATCGCTGCGCTCAATGCGATTGAGTGGGAGTTCGACGCGCCGTTCTGGGGCTTCCCAGAGTGAATGCGCCCGAATATCCGGCACTGCGCCGGATCATCGAAGCATGAACCTGCACCTCCTTCGCGCTGCCCTGGGCCACTTCATGGGTCAGGAACTCACGCCAGCGCTGGCGGCGCGCATCGAGTTCATCGCCATGGGCGGGGAAGACCTGTGCCGTCCGCCCGGGCTGTTCGCACCCTTGGATGTCGATGGCTACACCATCCAGGTCGAACGGCTGCGTGACATCCTCGACGAGCTGCACGGCCTGCACGAGCTTCATTGGCAGGAGACCGAGAAGCATCGTCACGGGCTGCCTCTGTGTCCGGACTACGCCCAGATGAAGCTGCTGGAACGGCAGGGCCGCTTGGTTCAGTTCACCGTGCGCCGTGAGGGCGTGCTGGTGGGTAACCTGCGGATGTATGTGGGCATGTCGATGCACAGCAGCACGCCGTTCGCTGAGCCCCAGACCACGGCCGACGAAGACACCCTGTTCATCCACCCCGCTCATCGGGGTAGCTGGCTGTCCATGAAGTTGCTGCGCTATGCCGAGGCAGTGCTGGTGGGGCAGCTCGGCGTGGTCGAGATCCGCGCCGATTCGAAGCTGGTGAACCGGGCGGACGTGCTGATGCGCCGCCTGGGCTATCGCGCGTTCGCCACGCGCTTTGTGAAAGTCTTTCCCAGAAAGGAGCCTGCCGATGTGCTCGGACGCCCCTGACATGAGCGGTGT
>DATKFT010000687.1:0-7292 GCA_035544335.1 Pseudorhodoferax sp. | reverse complement strand
ACCATGCGCACACTGATGCCGCTGGCACCTGCGCAGCAGCGTGCCGCGCTGATGGCCAGCTTCCTGGTCTGCAGCTACCTGGCCTTTGCGCTGCCCGTCATCCTGGCCGGCCTGGCCACGGGCTGGTGGGGGCTGCACGCGACGGCCCTGGGCTATGGCGGCGCCTTGCTGCTGCTCACGCTGGCCACCTGGGCCAGCCTGCTGCGCCGCGGCGCAGCAGGCACACCGACACCGGGCTGACACCGCGGCGTCACGCCGCTGTCGCGCACGGGGTCCAGCATGGGGCCATGCCCGATGCTACAGAGTCCGTGCCCATCATCGTGGACGAGATCGCGCTCGCGCCGCGTTCGCTGCGCCTGGCCGTCGTCACCGAGACCTACCCGCCGGAGGTCAATGGTGTCGCCGCCACGCTGGCCTGCTGCGTCGAAGGCCTGCGTGCGCGCGGCCACCAGGTGCAGCTGGTGCGTCCGCGCCAGGAGGCGGCCGACGCCGCGCCGCTGCGCCCCGAAGACCGAGGCGCCTGGGGCGCCTGGGGCGCCCCGGCCGTGCTCATGCGCGGCCTGCCGATCCCGTGGTATCCGCACCTCAAGATGGGCCTGCCGGCCACGCGCGCGCTGCTGCGGCTGTGGACGCTGCAGCGGCCCGACGTGGTGCACATCGCCACCGAAGGGCCCCTGGGCTGGTCGGCGCTGCAGGCCGCGCGCAAGCTGCGGCTGCCGGTCAGCTCGGACTTCCGCACCAACTTCCACGCCTATGGCCAGCACTACGGCCTGGGCTGGCTGCACAAGCCGCTGATGGCCTACCTGCGCAAGTTCCACAACCGCTGCGACCTGACCATGGTGCCGACCGAGTCGCTGCGCCAGCAGCTGGCCGGCCAGGGCTTGGAGCGCCTGCGCGTGGTGGCGCGCGGCGTCGACGCGCAACGCTTCGCCCCGCGCTGGCGCAGCGCGGCCTTGCGCGCGCGCTGGGGCGCGGCAGCCGATACACCCGTGGTGCTGCATGTGGGCCGGCTCGCACCCGAGAAGAACCTGGCCCTGCTGCTGCAGGCCTGGCAGGCCATGCGCGCGATCGACCCGCGTGTGCGCCTGGTCATGGTCGGCGACGGCCCCATGCGCGCCGAGCTGGAGCAGGCCTGCGCCGGACAGGCCGTGGTGTTCGCGGGCGCGCGGCACGGCGAAGACCTCGCGGAGCACTACGCCTCGGGCGACATCTTCCTGTTCCCGAGCGTGACAGAAACCTTCGGCAATGTCGTGCCCGAGGCCATGGCCAGCGGCCTGGCGGTGCTGGGCTATGGCTACGCTGCGGCCGCGCAACTCATTGCATCGGGCCACAACGGCCTGCTGGCCGAGCTGGAGCGGCCGGCTGCCTTCATCGCCCAGGCGCAGAGCCTCGCGCGCGATCCGGCGCTGGTGCAGCGGCTGCGGCTGCAGGCGCGCACGGCGGCCGTGGCGCTGTCCTGGCCGCAGATCGTGGCCGAGCTCGAGCATGCGTTCGCGGGCCTGGTACGGCACGCCGGCGCCGGCATGGGGGCGGCCCCGGTGTCGCGGACCGCTGCGGGGCTGCCATGAGGGTCCAGCTGGTCTACTTCAACGCGGGTGGCGGCCACCGCGCCGCGGCGATGGCCTTGCAGGCCGTCTGCACGCAGCAGCGCCGGCGCTGGGACGTGCAGCCCGTCAACCTGGTCGAGCTCGTCGATCCGCAGGGGCTGTTCCAGCGCTGCACGGGCATGGCGCCCGAAGACCTCTACAACATGCGGCTCGCACGCGGCTGGACGCTGGGCCTGGCCCAGGAGCTCAAGCTGTTGCAGGGCCTGATCCGCATGGCGCATGGCCAGCTCTGCCAGCGGCTGGCCGCGCACTGGCAGGCGAGCCGCCCCGACCTGGTGGTGTCCCTGATTCCCAACTTCAACCGGGCCTTGGGCGAGAGCCTGGCGACAGCCCGGCCCGGCGTACCGTTCATGACGGTGATGACCGACATGGCCGACCATCCGCCGAACTTCTGGCGCGCGGCCGGCGTGGACCAGCACCTGGTCTGCGGCACGCCGCATGCCGTGGCGCAGGCGCGCGCGGCGGGCCATGCGCCGCAGCAGCTGCACGAAGTCTCGGGCATGCCGGTCCACCCCGACTTCTACACACCGCTGGCGCTGGACCGCGCAGCCGAGCGGCGCGCGCTGGGCCTGCCGGACGCTCCCGGCCAGGCGCCGGTCGGCTGCGTGATGTTCGGCGGTGCCGGCGCCATGGTCATGGAGCGCATCGCGCAGCGGCTGCCCGACACGCCGCTGATCCTGCTGTGCGGCCACCATGCGCGGCTCGCACAGCGGCTGCGTGCACTGCCTGCGACGGCGCCGCGCGTGGTGCTGGGCTTCACGCGCGAGGTGCGGCGCTACATGGCGCTGGCGGATTTCTTCATCGGCAAGCCCGGGCCGGGCAGCCTCAGCGAGGCGCTGCTGATGGGCCTGCCCGTGCTGACCACGCGCAACGCCTTCACGATGCCGCAGGAGCGCTACAACACGCAGTGGCTGGACACCCAGGGGCTGGGCCTGGTGCTGCGCAGCTTCGGCGACATCGCGCCGGCCGTGCACCAGCTCGCCGGGCGGCTGCCCGACTACCGCACGCGTGTGGCGCGGCTGCACAACCGGGCCGTGTTCGAACTGCCCGATCTGATGGAGCAAGTGGCTTGCCGCATCCCGTCACCCGCGCAGATGGCGGTGGTTTTGTGACGGAAGAGTCACAAATTGGTCATTGGATTGACACAATTTTTACGGGGTGGGCGGTGTCCAATTAGGGTTTGCGCGAATCCATAGCGCCAGGATGACCCCTTTGAACGCCATCAAAGAAGCCAAGAAACTGATTGCCAAGGACCCCTTCAAACCGTCTGCCAAGGCGCTCGCGGACCTCGTCCTTTCCCTGGAGTCCCGCGAACCCTTCCAGCTGGAGCGCCTGTACGCGCTCGACCTCAGCGACTTCGAGCTCGCGGTGCAGATCATCAAGGAGTGGCGCCTGGACCGCTACTACGCGGGCAAGGCCAAGCTGTACGACTTCGCGGTGCAGGCCAGCGCACTGAACCAAGCCGAGTCGGCACCAAAGCCCGCGGCACCGGCGCCCGTGCCGCCCGCGGCGAGCCCGGCCGGCTGAGCCGGCCCCGGCCCTTCTTTCCGCACGCGCCTCAGCGTTTTTTCTTCTTGCGCCAGAACGGCTGGGCCTGCCCTGCCAGTTCCTGCAGCGCCTGGGCGCCCCGCGCTGCACTGTGCGGCGCGCGGGCCTGCAGCCAGCCCACCGCGAACCAGGCGCGCGGCTCCTGCGCGCTGACTTCCCGGTAGCTTTCCAGCGCCACGGCTTCGTCGACCATGCTGCCCAGCGCGTCCTGGGCGGGCTCCAGCGCGTGCGTGAACTGCGCGGCGCGGCGCGGCGCGAAACAGCTGCCGACGAACTCGGACAGGTAGCGCAGCCGCTTGAGCCGCTTGCGCAGCGCATGCCGGGCCTGCGGCGTCAGCGCGTCGAAGCGGGCGCCGTCGTCCAGCAGGCGGCGGTACAGCTGGTCCAGGCGCTTGCGCAGATGGCGCTGTGTGCCGCGCGGCGTCGTGCCGCCGATGTGCGCTGCGGCGGTGAAGCCGATCAGCGCCACGAGCGTGGCCTGGAAGCCGGTGTCGCGCACGGCCTCCGCCGGGGCGGGCACTGTGCCGTCCTGTGCGGGCAGCACGATGGGCGGTGCGCCCGCCGCCTGCAGCTGCGGCTGCATGACGGCCAGCAGCTGCTGGCGGTCGCGCCGTGCGCCCAGCGCGCGAAAGGCCTCGGCCAGCGGCGCCTCCCAGGCCGGGTCCAGTCCCGGGCCCAGCGCAGACAGTTCGCGCAGTGCGACGCGCAGCCGGCGCAGGCCCACGCGCAGCTGGTGGATCTGCTCGGCATCCTCGCTGCCCGCCGCGATCTCGCTGGCGTTGGGCAGGACCTGTGCCAGGCAGGCGGCCAGCACGGTGCGCTGCACCGTGCTGCCGTCCGGAAAGTCGGCGCCGGCAGGCCAGCGCGGCGCGCTGGCCTTGACGGCCGCGCGCGTGGACTGGCCATGGGCCAGGCGCAGGCCGCGCTCGGACTTGGTCACGGTGCTGAACGTCAGTCCATGGCGCGTGGCCCATGCGCTGGCCAGGGCGCTCAGGTCGTGCACCTGGCCCTCGAGCAGCTCGAGTTCGAGCTCGCAGACGACGGCGCTGAGCGGCACGCCGCCATCGGCAGCCGGCGCCACGACGCGGCCCTGGTCGAGCGCGAGCTCGATGCGGCTGTCGCCCACGCGCAGTTCCTGCGTGCAGCGCCAGATGTCGGTGCCGTAGACCTCCACCAGCGGCTGGCCTGCCCGGTGCAGCACCTGGGCCAGCCGTTCGCCGACGGGCGTGCCGGCGTGGCGCTGCGGGTCCGCCTGGGGCAGCTGGGCCTTGCGCGCCGGGCCCAGATCGACGTTGTGTTCCAGCCGCTGCAAAGGGCCGTCACCCAGCGCCTTGGCCGTCTGTACCCAGCGCAGGCCTTCCTTGCGCAGGCGCAGTGCCACGCCATGGGCGGCCAGGTCCCCCTGGGCCGTGTCGAAGTAGCGCGCTTGCAGATGTGTGCGGCGGCTGTCCGGGCCGCGCAGCGCGGCCTCGACGGCCGGCAGGCTGGCGCGCGGGATCTCGAACTTGAACTCGATTTCGGTCATGGATGAAGACATGGCGGGCATCCTCCCACACCGCCGCCGGGGCGTTGGGCAAAGAGGGCAAAGAGAGCAACGTGGGCGGGGTCAGCTTCTCATGGTTCGCCGCGGCTGCGAAAGGCCAGCCAGCCGGCGATGGCGGTGAAGGCGATCACGACGCCCACGAGGATCCAGAACCCGTGCGGGTTCTCGGCCAGCGGGATGCCGCCCACGTTCATGCCGAACAGGCCGGCCAGGATGTTGATGGGCAGGGCCAGCACCGTGACCACGGTCAGCACGAACAGGCTGCGGCTCGTGCGTTCGCCCACGGCCGCGGCGATCTCCTCCTGCAGCAGCTTGATGCGCTCCTGCAGCGCCGCCATGTCGCGCAGCGCCACCGAGAATTCCTCGGTCGCCTGGCGCAGCTCGTCCACGTCGCGCTCGGCCATCCAGGACGGCGGGTGCTGCAGCAGCCGGAACAGCGCGGCCGGTTCCGGTGCCAGCAGGCGCTGCAGCCGCACGAGCAGGCGCCGCAGCACACCGAGCCGCGTGCGCTTGTGCTGCAGCCGGCCGGCCAGCAGTGCGTCCTCGACCTCGTCGATGCGCCGCGTGACGCCGCGCACCACGTCCACGAGCACATCGGCCTGGGCACGCAGCAGGCGCTCGAGCAGCTCGACGCTGGAGCGCATCGGTTCGTGGCGCCGGATCGCGAGCCGCAGCTGGTCGACCGAGCGCAGCGCGGCCTGCCTGGCCGTAATGACCAGGCGCCGGTCCACCGCGATCCACAGCGTGGCGATGTCGGAGGATTCGAAACCGAAGTCGAAGTGCACGTCGTTGATGACGGCCACCAGTGCGTCGTCGTCGCGTTCGATGCGCGTGGAGTGCACGCCGCCCTGCAAGGCTTCGAAGAAGGCGTCGGTGAGGCCGGCATGGCGGCGCAGCCAGCGTTCGGCGCCCGCATGGGCCAGGTTGAAGTGCAGCCACGCGAAGCTCTCGTCCGCGGGGCGCGTGGCCAGCCAGGACGCGGCCTGTGCCTCGTCCATGGCCTGGGCCTGGCCCTGCGGCGCGAAGCGGTAGCCGCAGATGAGCCCGTTGGCGTCGGCACCATAGTGCGTGCGTTCCAGCAGGCCCTGGTTCAGGCGTTCTTGCAGGCGTTCACTGTCCATGCGGAGGGGGCGGGCAACGGCGCATGGTGCGCCGTGCGTGTGACAGACCGATGACGGTCTGGTGTCCTGCTCAGGAGGGCTGCTGGGCGGCCTGGGCGGCCAGCGCTGCCGCGAGCGCGGCGTCGATCGCGTCGGCCGCTTCGACCAGGTTCTGGGCCAGCGCGCGCGCCTGGGCGCTCTTCATGATGAAATTCTGCGTGGTCTCCGCCGTGTCCAATGGCTGGTCGGTGCGGGTCACGAAGTCCATGCGGAACACCACGCCGCTGATCTGCGGGACGCTGGCCACATGGGTCGCGGTGACGGGAGCCAGACGGTCGCCGGGCTTGAGTTCTTGCATTTGCGAAATCCTTGAGGGGTCCTGGGCCGTGGCGGCCTGAGGCCGGGATTCTAGGCGGGCGCCATGGACGGGGCCCTGGCCAGCCTTTGTCTGCAAGGCGCGCGGGGTGGGGCCCTCAGCCCCATAGCCGCATAGCCGCATAGCCCCGTAGCCCCATCGCTCCACGGCCTGCTAGACCGCATCGTCGTCGTCGCCCGTGCCCTCGATGGCATCGTCCAGGCTCTCGCCATCGTCGCCCGCGATGTCTCCCACTTCGCCCATGGCGTCTTCGCTGCTGCCGTCCAGCCCCGGTGTGACGATGCGGTCCGGCAGGATGTCGGCGTTCGCGCGGCCACCGTCGCCGGCGGCTGCGGCGCGCTCGCCGGTGCCGGCGGCATCGCTGTCGGAATCGTGGTCGGCGACCACGGCGCCCCATTCGGCGGCGTTGTCGGGCGCGGTCGCCATGCGGCGTTCGCCCTGCACGTCGCTGCCGCTGTCGGACGTGTCGCTCGGGCCCAGCATGTCCATGTCGCTGCCGCTGGGGCGGGAGGCGGGCGTCTCGCCGCCCATGATGCTGCTGCGTGCCATTGGTTTCTCCTTGGATGCGTTGGACCCAGCCTAGTGCGCGCCGCGCGGCGCTGCTGTAGGCGCGCGCGTCGCTGGGCGTAGGAGGGGCGCGGCATCGCGCGGCGCCTGGCTGACAGGTGCCCGCGCCGCCGTCCGAAACCGCGCGTAAGGTGCGTACGCCAGCATGGTGGCAACACCGATCCAGCAGGAGATGCCATGCCATGCAACAACCCCGAACGGGCCGACGCGACCGTGCGCAAGCACCAGCGCATCCAGCGCGCGCAGGACCGCCGCGACGCCGAGAGTGCAACGCGGGCGCAGGCCAAGGACCAGCCCGCCGCATCCCGGGCCAGGAAGGCCGCCCCCGGCCCGCAACGCGAGGAGCCGGCACCGCCCATGGCGCGCCAGCGCCTCGTCAAGCCCGGCCTGGAGGCCGACATGGTGCAAAAGCCGCGCTTCGAGGCGCCGCACTACCACGGCAGCGGCAAGCTGGCCGGCTTCGCCACGCTGGTGACGGGCGGCGACTCGGGCATCGGCCGCGCCGTGGCCCTGCTGTACGCGCGCGAGGGCGCGGATGTGGCCATCGTCTA
>DATKFT010000686.1:0-1994 GCA_035544335.1 Pseudorhodoferax sp. | reverse complement strand
TTGAGGGTGATGGTGCACACGCCGTCCTTCGTGGCCACGGTGATGTTGCTGTACGCCATGGCTCAGCCCTCGTCCCCGCCGCCGATGGTGGCGCCGCCGTCGATCACGATCGTGGTGCCGGTGATGAAGCGGCCGGCGTCGGAGCCCAGCAGCAGGGCCGCGCCGGCGATGTCCTCGGGCTCGCCGATCATGTTGAGCGGGCTGGACTTCAGCGCATTGGCCAGCGTCTCGGGGTTGTCCCACAGCGCCTTGGCGAAGTCGGTCTTGATGAGGCCGGGCGCGATGCAGTTCACGCGCACGTTGTGCGGGCCGTACTCCACCGCGAGGTTGCGCGCGAGCTGCATGTCGGCCGCCTTGGAGATGCAGTAGGCGCCGATGATGGGCGAGCCGCGCAGCCCGCCGATCGAGGACACGATC
Source organism: Pseudorhodoferax sp. (assembly GCA_035544335.1). Classification (GTDB taxonomy): domain Bacteria; phylum Pseudomonadota; class Gammaproteobacteria; order Burkholderiales; family Burkholderiaceae_C; genus Pseudorhodoferax. The sequence continues at coordinate 1,577 of DATKFT010000686.1, read as the reverse complement.
ACGATGCTGCCGCTCCGGCGCTCGACCATCTGCGGCGCTGCGAAGCCGATCAGCCAGTGGTTGGCGATGACGTTGTTCTCGAGGATCTTGCGGAACTGCTCGTCCTCGATGCCGGCCATGGGCCCGTAGTAGGGGTTGCTCGCGGCGTTGCAGACCAGGGTGTCGATGCGGCCCAGCCGGCTGGTGGTCTCGTCGACCAGGTGGCGCAGTTCGTCCTTGGACGAGATGTTGGCCGGGATGGCGATGGCCGCGCCCTCGCCGTGCGCGCGGCAGATGGCCTGGGCCACCTCCTCGCAGGGGCCGGCCTTGCGCGAGGAGATCACGACCCTGGCGCCGTGCTCGGCCATGCGCTCGGCGATGGCGCGGCCGATGCCACGCGAGGAACCCGTGATGATGGCCACCTGGCCGGCCAGCGAAAACAGCGACATGCATTGCCTCCTTGTGTGCGGGAGCGCTGAGCATGCCGCCTGTGGCGCCGCTGCGGTGGAACTTAGGCGACGCGGCCGGGGAAGGAGGGGCGCTCAGCTGCAGAGCGCGCGGATGTCCTCCGGGATCGGCACGGCGCGGATGCCGGGCTGGTGGTCGGCGCGGTGCGCGGCGAAGATGCGGACCTCGTCGCATTCCAGGATCAGCTGGGGCGGAGCGGCCGGGTCGGCCGGGTTGGCGCTCGCACGCGTCACGCGGTGGCGCAGCACGAAGCTGCTGCGCCGCCACTCGGGCACCGAGACGGCGATGTCCAGCACATCGCCATAGCTGGCGGTGGCGACGAAGCGCGCGTGCGTGTCCACGAGCGGCGTGCCCAGGATGCCCATGCTCTTCTCCAGCTCGTGCCAGGGCGGCACGCCGCATTGCGTGAAGAAGTGGTGGCCGGCCGCGTCGAGCCAGCGGAAGTAGTTCGGGAACCAGACGATGCGGGCCGGGTCGCAGTCGCCGAACTCGACGCGCACGCTGTGCACGACCGTGCGCGTGGATCCGCTGGCGCCGGGCAAGACCGCCGCGCTCATGGGGCCGCCCTGCGTGCTGCGCACCGCGGGTGCGCGCGTGTCGGATGCGGCGCGGCGACGCGCACCGGCCGCGCCCCTGGGACTGCGGCCACGCTGCGCAGCGGGCCGCCCTCCCGCGTCTGCATGAAGGTGCTTGCTGTGCAGGCCCGCAGGGCTCGCAGGGGCTGGCCTGCGATACGGCACCGGGCCGTGGGCAAGGGGGTGGAAGGGTGTGCGGGCATGGCAGCTTGGTGGAGCGGGAGGCCGCATGGTACGTGCAGCGCACGCCGCGCTGCGCCGGCAGCGGGGTTCAGCGCAGCGCGATGCCGCGTGCCTGCGCCGCGCCGCGCAGCTGCTCCAGCGCGGCGTCGAACTCGTAGTCGTCCAGGGCCCCGGCCAGCCGGCTCACGGCGCCGTCGCCCAGCGCATGGCGCAGCACGCCGCGGTGGGCGCTGAAGTAGTCGCCGGCATCGCCGTCGCTGGCCTGCAGCAGGCTGGCCAGGTGTGCGGCGTGCCGTGCCGCGTCGCCCGCCATGCCGTGCGGGGCCACCGGCGCGGCGGCCACCTCCGGCGGGGCGGCGCCGCGCAGGCCGG
>DATKFT010000685.1:0-20888 GCA_035544335.1 Pseudorhodoferax sp. | reverse complement strand
CGCCACGCGCGCCCTGTGCCGTGACGGTCACGGCCGGCAGCACGGCGGCGCCGCCGGGGCCCTGCGGTGCGAAGACCGGGCGCACCACGGCTTCGCCACCCTCGAGGCTGGCCGCCAGCCCGCTGCCGGCCAGCACGCGGTCCAGCGCCTGGCGCGCCGTGAGCTGGCCCACGACGGCCGGCGCGGTCTTGCCCGCCACCAGCGCGGCCGGAAAGCTCAGCTGCAGGCCGGCCTGGCGCGCCAGCTCGTTGAGCGCCTGCCCCAGCGGCTGCGACGCGATGGAAATGGCGACGGGCGCGGCGCTCTGGGCCTGCGCTGCGCCACCGAAGGCGAGCGCGAGGCAGGCCGACAAGGCCAGCGGCGCGAAGGAGGAATGCGTCTTGCGCATGGAGGGCTCCGGACGGTAGGTCAAAAAAACGGTGTCTACCTCCCTAGACGCAGCACCCTTGCCGCAGCCCCACGTGCGCTGCGCATCTTTTTTCGGGCCGTGCGCCCGCCTCTGCCTCAGCGCGCGAGCACCACCTCGGTCACGCCGCCGCGCCGCTCCAGCCGCACGGGCAGTTGCTTGGGCAGCGACTCGGCGAAGGCCTCCACGCGCCGCAGCTGGAAGCTGCCGCCCACGCGCAACGCGGCCACGGCCGGATCGCGGACCACGAGCCCCGTGGCGCCATAGCGCTCGAGCTCGGCCAGCGCCTGGGCCAGCGGCGTGTTGTCGAAATTCACGCGGCCCTCGCGCCAGGGCGCGACGCTGCCCGGTGGCACCTGGGCGGCGGCCTGCAGGCGCCCCGCGCTGTCGGCCCGCACGCTCTGGCCGTCGCGCAGCATCACCGTGTCCTCCCCGCTCCCGTGCGGCATGCCGGCGGCCGGCGGGTACGGCTCCACGCGCACCAGCCCTTCCTCGACCACGACCTGGGTCTGGTCAGCGGCCAGGCCGCTGCGGGTGTGGCGCACCGAAAAGCGCGTGCCGACCACGGTCACGCGCAGGCCGCCGGCCAGCACATGGAAGGGCTGCGCAGGGTCGGCCTGCACGACGAACATGGCCTGCCCCTCGAGCAGATGCACCTCGCGCCGGTCGCGGTACAGCCGCACCCGGACCTGCGTGGCGGTGTCCAGCGCCAGGTCGCTGCCGTCGGGCAGGGTGAGCCGCAGCTGCTGGCCGCGTGCGGCAGCATAGGCGTTCTCGAACGTGGGCCGGTCCTGCCAGCGCTGCCAGCCGATCCAGCCGCCCCCCGCGGCGGCCACGACGGCCGCGGCCGTGGCGGCCTGCGGGAACCGCCGGCCCAGGTCGAACAGCCAGGCGCGGCGTCCGGGCGATGCGGGACCCGCGCGGCGCGGCGCGGGCCTGGGCACCGGCGCCGCAGCGGCGGCCGGCAAGCCGGCACGCAGCTGCTGCACCTCGGCCCCGGGCAGGTCCTGCAGCCGGCCGAAGGTCTCGTCCATGTCGTCGTAGGCGGCCTGGTGGCGCGGGTCCGCGGCCAGCCAGGCCTGCAGCTCGCGCTCGCCCGCGGCGTCCAGGCCATCACGGTGGCGCGACACCCAGGTGGCCGCATCGATGTCCAGCGGATCCTGCCCATCGGCGAAATCGGCGTACTCGCGCTCCTGCGCATCCACGGCCTGCGCCGCGTCGGCAGGAGCGGACGCGGCGGTGGCGTGGGACGGTGCTTTGTTCATGGACACAGGAATCGAGGGCCTCTCAGATACAGACGCAGAACCTCCTGCGCGCCCTCACCCCAGGGGCCGGAGATCTGCAGGGCCGCCTACCGGGCGCTGCGCCCCGGCACGGCGGCCGCAGCCGCCAGCAGGCTGCGCTCGCACTGCTTGCACGCCACCATGGCACGCACCACATGCTTTTCGACCATGCTGCAGGAGATGCCCATTTTCTCGGCGATCTGCGCATGCGACATCTCGTCGAACACGCGCAGCACGAAGGCCTCGCGGCAGCGCGCGGGCAAGGCCTCGATCGCGCCGACATAGGCGCGGATGATCTGCATCGAGCCCAGCGCCTCCTCGGGCTGGCAATGGCGCGGCGCAGCCGGTTGCTCGAACTCCTGCAGTTCGTCGATGTTCTCGTGCCTGCGCACGGCGGCGCGGCGGTAGCGGTCGATCAGCAGGCGCTTGGCGATCTGGTGCAGCACGGCGCCGGGCTGCAGCGCTGCGCTGGCTCCACGCTGCTGCGCCGAGAGGAAGCGCACATAGGTCTCCTGCACCACATCGCGTGCGGCGTCGGTGTCCTTGACGTTCTGGCTGCAAAAACGCAGCAAATCCTTGTAGTAGCGTGCAACCACGGCAGGGTGCCAGTCGGTGGGCCCCCTCGTCGCACAGGCTTCGATGCGACGGCGGATCCATGGCGCAGCGTCGGACGAGGAAGCCGGAAATTATAGGCAATAAATGCGAACGACTCGCATCCTCAAAAACAACGGTGGCCTCCCCTCTCTACGCCTGCACCGCCGGATAGGTGAAGGCCAGGAAATGTGTGGCGTTGAGGCCGAAGTGCACGAGGATGGGCGCCTCGATGCGCCGGGTGCGTTCATAGACGATGGCGTGCCCCAGGCCGGCCACGCTGGCGAGCAGCACCATCGCGACACCGCCGCCCGCGTGCGCGAGGCCGAACAGCAGGGCCGACAGCACGATCCCCACGCCGGCCATGGCGCTGGCGCCGCCCACGCGCCAGGCGCGCAGGCGGTCCTGCACGAGCAGCCGGAACAAGGCCTGCTCGGCCACGCAGGTCAGGAACAGGTTGACCGCCAGGAACAGGCCGGCCTGCGCCGGCAGCTTGAACGCAGGACGCACCAGCCCCATGGCCAGGGCCAGCCCCAGGACCGCGACGCTGGTCAGCAGCCAGGCCAGCGCCGTGGTGGCGGCCAGCCGGCCCCAGGGGTCACCGCGCCGCACCCGCGGTGCCAGCCAGGCCAGCAGCACGAGACCCACCGCGCCCTTGTCGAAGTTCAGGTACTGCGTGAACGGCGCGGCGTCCGCCGTGAAACGCAGCGCATCGATGGCCACGGGGTTGTGGAAGCCCGGCACGCGGTGCAGCACGAGCGCCACGCACCACAGCACCAGCAGGCCCCAGGCTGGCCCCTGCCAGCCCGTGCCCCGCGTGCGCGCCACCAGCGCGGCCAGCACCACCAGCAGCAAGAGCGCGGCCAGCGCAGCAGGCGCCAGCACCCCCTGCGCCCAGCCGCCGGCCAGCGCCGCCGCGAACAGCAGAGCCCAGGGAGGCAGCAACGCTGGCCAGCCGCGCGGCAGCGGCAGCCAGACCGCGGCGATGGCCGCGAGCAGCAGCACGAAGGGCCAGGGCACGGTGCCGGTTCAGCGCAGACGCGCTGTGCGCTGCGTTCTCATGTTTTCCGAGGTGGCCGACGCGCGGCAGGCGATCAGCCCAGCGTGGCGCGGTGCTGCTCGACGGCGCTGCGCACGATGTCCTGCAGGTCTGCGGCCTCGCCCGCGTCCAGCGCGGCCAGCAGCTGCTGGCGCATGCGCGGATCCCAGAATTTGCGGATGTGCTGGGCGATGTCCTGCAGCGCCTCGTCGCGCTCGGGCATGGCCTCGAAAAAATCGCCGATGCGGTTGGCCATGCGGACCAGGTTGCCGGTGTCCATCAGACGGGGCTCCAGACGATGCGTTCAGGGTGGGTGTACAGGCTCAGCCGGTCGTCGCGCGCGAAGCCGATCAGGGTCAGGCGCGCGTCGTGCGCGAGTTCGACCGCGAGCCCGGTCACGCCCGACACCGCGGCCAGCAGCGCACTGCCCGCGCGCACGGTCTTGCCGGCCATCTCGTAGCTCGCACGGCTGGTCACGACGATGAAGCCGTCCGCGGCCGAGCGCCGGGCCGCCGCCAGCGCGCCGACCAGCTTGTCCAGCGCGTTGTGTCGGCCCACGTCCTCGCGCACGAACAGCACCTGGCCGTCGGCATCGGCGAATCCGGCCGCGTGCGTGGCGCCGGTCGCCGCGCGCAGGGGCTGCAGGCCGTCCAGCGCCTGCATGGCGCGCGACACGGCGGCCGCGGCGAAGCGCACCTCGGTCTGCAGCGGCGCGGGCCGCTGCACGGCCTGGGGCAGGCTTTCGGCGCCGCACAGACCGCAGCCCGTGCGGCCGGCCAGGCTGCGGCGCTTGTCCTTGAGCCGCGCGAAGCAGGCCGGCGCGATCTCCATCTGCACGGTCATGCCGCCGCAGCCCTCGACCACCTCCAGGTCACGCAGGTCCGCGCGGCTGTCGAGGATGCCCTCGGTCAGCGAAAAGCCCAGCGCGAAATCCTCCAGGTCCAGCGGCGTGGCCAGCATGACGGCATGCGAGATGCCGTTGTACTCGAGCGCGATCGGCACCTCCTCGGCGACGCAGTCCTGCACGCCGGTCTGCGCTCCGTGCTGCGCGCCGCGCCAGACGGCCACCTGGTGGGCGCCGACCGGGATCTGGATGGGGGCATCGACAGGCTTCATGCGTCCGAGTCTCGCATCACTTGCCGACATCACTTGCCGACATCACTTCCCGACGATGGCGGCCGGCTCGGCCGCGGCCTTGAGCAGGTCGAGCTGCTCGCGGTTGAACTGCGCGTAGTCCCGCTGCCATTCGGAGCGCGGCGCAGACTGCGCCACGGGCATGACCTGCACGGCCGTGACCTTGTACTCGGGGCAGTTGGTGGCCCAGTCCGAGCTGTCGGTGGTGATCACGTTGGCGCCCGACTCGGGGAAGTGGAAGGTGGTGTAGACCACGCCGGGCTGCATGCGCTCGGTCACGCTGGCACGCAGCACGGTCTCGCCGGCGCGGCTCTGGATGCCGACCCAGTCGCCCTCGCGGATGCCGCGGTCCTCGGCGTCCTGCGGGTGGATCTCCAGCCGGTCCTCGCTGTGCCACTGGTTGTTCGGCGTGCGCCGCGTCTGCGCCCCCACGTTGTACTGCGACAGGATGCGGCCCGTGGTCAGGATCAGCGGGTAGCGCTGCGTGACCTTCTCGTCGGTCGCCACGTACTTGGTGATGATGAAGCGCCCCTTGCCGCGCACGAAGCCGCCCACGTGCATGGTGGCCGTGCCGGTCTCGTCGGTGGACGCGTTGCAGGGCCATTGCAGGCTGCCGTGCTGGTCGATCTGCGCGTAGCTCACGCCCGCGAAGCTCGGCGTCAGCGCCGCGATCTCGGCCATGATCTCGCCCGGATGCCGGTACTGCATGGGGTAGCCCAGCGCGTTGGCCAGGAGCTGCGTGACCTCCCAGTCGGCGTAGCCGGCCAGCGGTGGCATGACCTGGCGCACGCGCGAGATGCGGCGCTCGGCGTTCGTGAAGGTGCCGTCCTTCTCGAGGAACGAGGCGCCGGGCAGGAACACATGGGCGTACTTGGCGGTCTCGTTCAGGAAGATGTCCTGCACCACCAGGCACTCCATGGCCATCAGCGCCTCGGTCACATGCTGGGTGTTGGGGTCGGACTGCACGATGTCCTCGCCCTCGCAGTACAGGCCCTTGAAGCTGCCCGCGTGCGCGGCGTCAAACATGTTGGGGATGCGCAGGCCCGGCTCGGGATGGAGCTCCACGCCCCAGGCGGCCTCGAACTGGCCGCGCGTGGTGCTGTCCGAGATGTGGCGGTAGCCCGGCAGCTCGTGCGGGAACGAGCCCATGTCGCAGCTGCCCTGCACGTTGTTCTGCCCGCGCAGCGGGTTCACGCCCACGCCTTCGCGGCCCACGTTGCCCGTGGCCATGGCCAGGTTGGCGATGCCCATGACCATGGTCGAACCCTGGGCATGCTCGGTCACGCCCAGGCCGTAGTAGATCGCGGCGTTCTTGCCCTGGCTGGCGTACAGGCGCGCGGCGCCGCGCACCTGCTCGGCCGGCACGCCCGTGACGGCGGCCGTGGCCTCGGGCGAGTTCTCGGGCTGCGCGACGAAGGCCAGCCACTGGCCGAAGGACTTGGCGTCGCAGCGCTCGGCGATGTAGTCCTGGGCCAGCAGGCCCTCGGTCGCGATCACGTGGGCCATGGCCGTGATCAGCGCGACGTTGGTGCCGGGCCTCAGCTGCAGGTGGAAGTCGGCCTGCACGTGCGGCGCGCGCACCATCTCGGTCTCGCGCGGGTCGACCACGATGAGGCGGGCCCCCTCGCGCAGCCGCTTCTTCATGCGCGAGGCGAACACCGGGTGCGCGGCCGCCGGGTTGGCGCCGATGACCATGATGATGTCGGACTGCTCGACCGACTTGAAGGTCTGCGTGCCGGCCGAGGTGCCGAAGGTCTGGCCCAGGCCGTAGCCGGTCGGCGAATGGCACACACGCGCGCAGGTGTCCACGTTGTTGTTGCCGAAAGCGGCACGGACCAGCTTTTGCACGAGGTAGGCCTCCTCGTTGGTGCAGCGCGAGGAGGTGATGCCGCCGATCGCGTCACGCCCGTGCTGGGCCTGGATGCGGCGGAACTCCGAGGCCGCATGGCCGATCGCCTCCTCCCAGCTGACCTCGCGCCAGGGGTCCGTGATCTTGGCCCGGATCATGGGCTTGGTGATGCGGTCCTGGTGCGTGGCATAGCCCCAGGCGAAGCGGCCCTTGACGCAGGAATGGCCTTCGTTGGCCTTGCCGTCCTTCCAGGGCGTCATGCGCACGACCTGGTTGCCCTTCATCTCGGCCTTGAAGCCGCAGCCCACGCCGCAGTAGGCGCAGGTGGTCACCACGCTGTGCTCGGCCTGGCCGAGTTCGATCACGCTCTTTTCCTGCAGCGTGGCCGTGGGGCAGGCCTGCACGCAGGCGCCGCAGCTCACGCACTCGCTGTCCATGAAGTCCTGGTCCTGGCCCGGGCTCACGCGGCTCTCGAAGCCGCGGCCCGAGATCGTCAGCGCGAACGTGCCCTGCGTCTCCTCGCAGGCGCGCACGCAGCGGTTGCAGACGATGCACTTGGAGGGGTCGTACGTGAAGTACGGGTTGGACTCGTCCTTCTTGGCCTGCAGGTGGTTGGCACCGTCGAAACCGTAGCGCACGTTGCGCAGCCCGGTCACGCCGGCCATGTCCTGCAGCTCGCAGTCGCCGTTGGCCGCGCAGGTCAGGCAGTCCAGCGGGTGGTCGGAGATGTACAGCTCCATGACGCCCTTGCGCAGCTGCTGCAGCTTGGGGCTCTGCGTGCGCACCTGCATGCCGGCCTCGGCCGGCGTCGTGCACGAGGCCGGGTAGCCGCGCCGGCCCTCGATCTCCACCAGGCACAGCCGGCACGAGCCGAAGGGCTCCAGGCTGTCGGTGGCGCAGAGCTTGGGCACGTGCACGCCGGCGTCCACGGCCGCGCGCATCAGCGAGGTGCCCTTGGCCACGGTGACCTCGGTGCCGTCGATGGTCAGCGTGACCTCCTGCAGGGAGGTGCGTGCCGGCGTGCCGTAGTCGGTTTCTTTGAGATGGTCGAGCATCAAGGTCTCCTCAGGCGGCGCTGGGTACGGCGGCCGCCAGGCCGAAATCCTGCGGGTAATGGTTCAGTGCCGACAGCACCGGATACGGCGTCATGCCGCCCATGGCGCACAGGGAGCCGTGCAGCATGGTCTCGCACAGGTCGCGCAGCAGTTCTTCCTGCTGCGCACGCGCCGCGCCTTCGGCCGCCTGCAGGCGGTCGATCACCTCCACGCCGCGTGTGGAGCCGATGCGGCACGGCGTGCACTTGCCGCAGGATTCGATCGCGCAGAACTCCATCGCGTAGCGCGCGAGACTGGCCATGTCGGCGCTGTCGTCGTGCACCACGATGCCGCCATGGCCGACCACGGCACCGACGGCCGCGTAGGCCTCGTAGTCCAGCGGCAGGTCCCAGTGGGCCGGCGGCACGTAGGCACCCAGCGGGCCGCCGACCTGGATGGCCTTGATGGGCCGCCCGCTGGCCGTGCCGCCGCCGAAGACTTCGACGAGTTCGCGCAGCGTGACGCCGAAGGCCTTCTCGACCAGGCCGCCGTGCCGGATGTTGCCGGCCAGCTGGATCGGCAAGGTGCCGCGCGAGCGGCCCATGCCGAAGTCGCGGTAGAACGCCGCGCCCTTGGCCAGGATCAGTGGCACCGAGGCCAGCGTGATCACGTTGTGGATCAGCGTGGGCTGACCGAACAGGCCGGCCAGCGCGGGCAGCGGCGGCTTGGCGCGCACGACGCCGCGCTTGCCCTCCAGGCTCTCGAGCATGGCCGTCTCTTCGCCGCAGACATAGGCGCCGGCGGCCTTGCGCACCTGCAGATCGAAGCTGCGGCCCGTGCCCAGGATGTCGTGGCCCAGCCAGCCGGCCGCGCGTGCGCGGGCGATGGCCTTGCCCAGCGTGGCGACCGCGTGCGGGTACTCGGAACGCACGTAGACAAAGCCCTGCGTGGCCCCCGTCGCGATGCCCGCGATGGCCATGCCCTCGATCAGCATGAACGGGTCGCCCTCCATGACCATGCGGTCGGAGTAGGTACCCGAGTCGCCCTCGTCGGCGTTGCAGCACACGTACTTCTGCGCGGACTGGGCACCCGCCACGGTCTTCCACTTGATGCCGGCCGGAAAGGCCGCGCCGCCGCGTCCGCGCAGGCCGGATTCGAGCACCTCGGCCACGACGGCCTCGCCTGCCAGGGACAGTGCGCGGCGCAGGCCGGCCAGGCCGCCATGGGCCTCGTAGTCGCGCAGCGACAGCGGGTCGGTGATGCCCATGCGCGCAAAGGTCTGGCGCTCCTGGCGCAGCAGCCAGGGCATCTGTTCCGTGGGGCCATGGCACAGCGCATGCGGCGCGCCCTGCAGCAGGCCCGCGTCGAGCAGGCCGTCGATGTCCGCAGCATCGACCGGCCCGTAGGCCACGCGGCCATGCTTTGTTGCCACCTCCACGAGCGGCTCCAGCCAGAACAGGCCGCGCGAGCCGTTGCGCACGATCTCCACGGTCTCGCCGCGCGCGGCGCAGCGCTGCGCCAGCGCCGCGGCGACCTCGTCGGCGCCCACGGCCAGCGCCGCGCTGTCGCAGGGCACGAAGACCTTGACCGCGGGGCTGGCCACGGGCGCGTCTGCGCCTTCTGGCGTGCGTACCGCGCTCATGCCACCGCTCCTTCGGCCGTGGACACCGTCCGGGCCACGAAGGCGTCCAGCCGCGCCGGCGTCATGCGCGCGCGCGGCTGCCCGTCCAGCGCCACGCTGGGCGACTGCGCGCACAGGCCCAGGCAGTACACGGGCTGCACTGTCAGCGCACCGTCGGCCGTGCTGCCGCCCTCGGGCGGCAGGCCGTGGCTGGCGCAGGCATGGGCCCACAGCGCCTCGGACCCCATGGACCGGCAGGACTCGGCACGGCAGACCTCCAGCACATGGCGGCCTGCGGGCGCGCTGCGGAAGTGGTGGTAGTAGGTGATGACGCCGTGCACCTCGGCACGCGAGAAGTTCAGCGCCTCGGCGATGTCGGCGACGGCCGCGGGCGGGATGAAGCCCAGCGCGTCCTGCACCGCATGCAGGATGGGCAGCAAGGCGCCAGCCTGGCCCGCATGCTGTGCGAGCACGGTGCGCACGGTACCGCGGCGCGGATCGTCGCTGGCCATGGCGGTCTTGCCGAGCTGGCGCAAGCGGTCGCGCAGCTCATCGGGCGTGGCCAGCAGTGTCTCTCTGCGGGCCGGGGAAAGGTCTGGGTGGTTCATGTGCCTGGGACCTGGTGAAACAGCCGCGCAGCGCGTGGCCGCACTGCGGGATGGAACTGAGTCTAGGCAGCTGGGGCAGTGCCCGCAAATTGGATCGCTGTATGGGGCGATTCAATCCGCGAATCAAGCGGCCGCGCCAGGCACGGCGTGCACCCCGCTTGCGCTGCCGCCCAGCGCTCCGCTGTGCGCCTGCACTTCGGCGCGCCAATCGGCCTGCTGCAGCAGCGCCAGCGCGGCCTGCAGCGCGCGTGAAGGCTTGACCGCGGCCGGTGCCATGAAACCGATGGGTGTGCGCAGTGCGGGCGCCACCAGCGGCAGCGCCTGCAGCGCGTCCTGGCCACGCACGGTGTCGACCATGGCGCCGGGCAGCACGGCGCAGACCTCCCCGCTCAGCACGCTGAGCGCGAGTGTGAGAACGGAGTTGGTCTCGATGGCCGGCACCACGCTGGCACCGGCCTCGGCGAAGGCCTGGTCGACGATCGCGCGGTTGTGCATCTCGGGTGTGAGCAGGCACAGCGGCAGCCGCGCGGCCTCGGCCCAGCCGATCGCAGGGCCGATGGTCAACGCGGCGGCGCGCGGGCCCTGCGGGCCGTCGGATTCGGCGTTGCCCCGGCGCAGCAGGAAGTACTGCTCCTCGGTCTGCGGCCAGGTGTTGAGCCGCGTGCTGCCGGCGCCGCCCGTGCCGGCCGGGCGGCCCGTGCGCGTGGTGTAGCCCAGGGCCAGGTCCAGCGCCAGCGTATCGAGGCCGGTTTCGAGTTCCACCGAGCTCATGGACAGCACGGTGGGCCGGATGCCGGGGTGCCTGGCCTGCAGCCGCGCGGCGAAGCGCGTGAGCAGTGGAATGGCCGTGGGCACGGCGGCCATGCGCAGGTGGCCACGCGGGTGGTCGACCTCGCTTCGCAGCTGCTGCTGCAGCAGCTCGTGCTCGTGCAGCATGCGGTGGGCACTGGCCAGCACGGCCTCGCCCTCGGGTGTGAGGCCGGCGTAGGTGCGGCCGCGGCGCACGATGACGACGCCGAACTCGGTCTCCAGCGCACGCAGCGCGTTGGACAGCGCTGGCTGCGTGATGTGGCAGGCCGCGGCCGCGCGCCCGAAGTGCTTGTGCTCGCTGAGCGCGGCGAGGTAGCGCAGCGAGGCCAGCAGGTTCATCGGTGCGCGGGCATGGCGGCCGCTGCAGGCATCAGGTGTTCTTGGAGACCGTGATGGTCGGGAACTTGGACGAGAAGTCCTTGTTCTTCTGCGCGATCGCCACCGCCACCTGGCGCGCCACGGCCTTGTAGATGCCGGCGATCTCGCTGTCGGGCGCGGCGGCCACCGTGGGCGTGCCGCTGTCGGCCTGCTCGCGGATGGACAGCGCCAGCGGCAGCGCGCCCAGGTAGTCGAGCTTGTAGTCGGCGGCCATCTTCTTGCCGCCCTCAAAGCCGAAGATGTGCTCGTGGTGGCCGCAGTTGCTGCACACGTGCACGGCCATGTTCTCCACGAGGCCCAGGATGGGCACGCCGACCTTCTCGAACATGCGCACGGCCTTCTTGGCGTCGATCAGCGCGATGTCCTGCGGCGTGGTCACGATCAGGGCACCCGTCATGGGCACGCGCTGGCTCAGCGTGAGCTGGATGTCGCCCGTGCCGGGCGGCAGGTCGACGACCAGGTAGTCCAGCTCCTGCCAGTTGGTCTGGCGCAGCATCTGCTCCAGCGCCTGCGTGGCCATGGGGCCGCGCCAGATCATGGCCTGGTCCTGGTCCACGAGCAGGCCGATGGACATGACCTGCACGCCATGGCCGATGAGCGGGTTCATGGTCTTGCCGTCCGTGCTCTCGGGCTTGCCGGACACGCCCATCATCATGGCCTGGCTGGGGCCGTAGATGTCGGCATCGAGCAGGCCCACGCGCGCCCCCTCGGCGGCCAGCGCCAGCGCCAGGTTGGCCGAGGTGGTGCTCTTGCCCACCCCGCCCTTGCCCGAGGCCACGGCCACGATGTTCTTGACGCCCGGCAGCAGCTGCACGCCGCGCTGCACGGCATGGGCCGTGATCTTGCTGGCGATGTTGACCGAGACGTTGTCCACGCCCGGTACGCCGCGCGCAGCGGCGACCAGCGCACTGCGCAGGACCGGGATCTGGCTCTTGGCCGGGTAGCCGAGTTCGACGTCGAACGCGACCTCGCCGCCCTGCACGCTCAGGTTGCGCAAGGCTTTGCTCGACACGAGATCCTTGCCGGTGTTCGGGTCGACCACTTGCTTGAGCGCTTCGAGCAGCGCCTGCTCTGTGACTGGCATCTTGGAATTCACTCCTTAGGGGCCGACGAGTGTACCGAGCCCGCCTGCGGCGCGTGCTGCGCGGCGCGGCGCAGCAGTTGCAGCGCGGTCTCGAAGTCGTAGTCGTCCAGGGATCGGGCGATCGCACCGGCCTGCGCGCCCATGGCCTTTTCGAACAACGCGGCATGGCGGTGCCAGTACTCGACGGCCTCGGCATTGGATTCGGCCAGCAGCGCATCCAGCGCCTGTGCCTGTGCCCGGGCCTGCGCGCGCCAGGCATCCGGCCTGTCCGGGTGGGTGCCCGGGCTGGCGTCGGGCGTCGGCGCCGGCGCCATCGCCGGCTCCGGTTGCGCGGCCTGCAGCGCCGGCGCCAGCGCGGACAGCAGCGCATCGAGCTGCGCGCTGGCCGCCAGCAGGGCCACCTGGCGTTCGGCTTCCGGCGCGAGGCTCCGGATGCAGGCCTCGAGCTGCGCCGCCGCCTGCTGCAGGCCGCCCGCGCCAATCGTGGCGGCCAGGCCCTTGAGCGTGTGGGCCTGCCGCTCGGCCTCCTGTGTCTGGCCGCGGCGCAGCGCCAGGCCGATGCGCGGACCGACGCCGGCCTGTGTCTGCACGAAGCGGCGCAGCGTGGACAGGTACAAGCCCTTCTTGCCCAGCATGCGCTGCAGGCCCAGCGCCGTGTCCAGGCCGGCGATGCCCTGCGGCAGCACCGCATCGGCCTCGTCTTCGCGCGCGGCGGCGTGCGGCGCCGGTACGGCACGGCCCGGCTCCACCGGCCGCGACCAGCGCAGGATGGCGGCCCACAGCCGGGCCGGCACGATGGGCTTGGTCACCACGTCCACCATGCCCGCGGCGCGGCAGCGGTCCAGGTCCTGCTGCATGGCGTTGGCCGTCATCGCGACGATGGGCAGGTCCATGCGGCGCAGCGTGCGGCGGATCTCGATGGTGGCCTCCACGCCGCCCATGACGGGCATCTGCATGTCCATCAGCACCAGTTCGTAGTCGTTGGCCCGCACCTTGTCCACCGCCTCCTGCCCGTTGCAGGCCAGCTCCACGGTCAGGCCCACGTCCTCGAGCAGGCCGATGGCCACCTCCTGGTTCAGCGCGTTGTCGTCCACGAGCAGGATGCGCGCGCCGGCCAGGCGCCGCAGCTGGCCCTGCAGGTCGGCGCCGGCACCGCTCTCGGGCTCGGACAGTGGCTGCAGGCCCTGCAGCTGCTGCAGCGCATCGCGCAGCATCGCCGGATGCAGGGGCTTGGTCAGCACCTGGACCACGCCGGCGTGCGCAGCGGATGGCAGCAGTTCGTCACGGCCGCCCGCCGTCAGCAGCACCAGCTGCGGCGCCGCGTCGGGCCACAGGGCCCGCAGTGCGGCCGCGGTGGCGACACCGTCCATGCCGGGCATCTGCGCATCGATCAGCACCCAGTGCGGGCGCGCGTCGGGCGCCGTGGCGCGCATGGCGTCGAGCGCCGCGGCGCCGTCGGCCACGGCGTGCACCGCCACGCCGAACGATTGCAGCATGCGCTGCAGCGCACCGCGCGCCAGCGCATGGTCGTCCACCACCAGCGCCCGCATGCCCTGCAAGGGCGGCGGCGGCACGGGCGCATCCTCGGGAAGGCCCAGCCGCGCGGTGAACCAGAACGTCGATCCCAGGCCCGGCGTGGACTCCACGCCGACCTCGCCGCCCATGAGCTGCGCCAGGCTCTTGGCGATCACGAGGCCCAGCCCGGTGCCGCCGTACTTGCGCGTGGTGGAGGCGTCGGCCTGCGCGAAGCTCATGAACAGGCCCTGGATCTGTTGCGGCGTCATGCCGATGCCCGTGTCGCTCACCTCCAGGCGCAGCAGCACGCCGGCCGCATCCGAGGCCACCACGCGCACGCGCAGCACGATGTGGCCTTGCTCGGTGAACTTCACGGCGTTGTTGCCGTAGTTGATCAGGATCTGCCCCAGCCGCAGCGAATCGCCCACCAGCCGCCAGGGCACGTCGGGGGCCAGGTCCAGCACCAGCTCCAGCCCCTTGTCGGCGATCTTCTGCTGCAGCAGCAGCACGGCGTTGTCCAGCACGGCCGCCAGCTCGAACTCGGCCTGCTCGATGGCCAGCTTGCCCGCCTCGATCTTGGAGAAATCCAGGATGTCGTTGATGAGGCCCAGCAGGTGCTTGCCGGACTGCTCGATCTTGCGCACCTGGTTGCGCTGGCGCGCATCCACGGCCTGCTTTCCGGCCAGGTAGGACATGCCGATGATGGCGTTGAGCGGCGTGCGGATCTCGTGGCTCATGTTGGCCAGGAAAGCGGACTTGGCCTGGTTGGCGCCATCGGCCTCGGTCTTGGCCTGGCGCAGTTCCTCGGTCATCGTCAGCAGGTTGTGCTGCATGCGCGCGAGCCGGCCCATGACGCTGTCGTCGCCGTGGAAGGCGATGGGCTGGGCCAGGTTGCCCTGCGACACCCGGCCGATGGCGGCATGGACCTCGTCGATGGTGCCGCCCATGACGGTGTTGAGCCGCGCCACGAAGGCATTGAAGTTGCGCGCCACCGCGTCGAACTCGTCCGTGCGGCCGGCCGGCAGCTGGCGCGTCAGGTCGGCGTGCGCCGTGGCGATGCCCTGCAGCGCGTCGCGCACGCCGAACAGGGGCCGCAGCACGATGACGCGCAAGGTGAAGTACAGCGCGGCGATCAGCGCCAGGTTCAGGGCCAGCGTGAGCAGCACCAGACGCACGAGTTCGCGCTGCAGCGCCGCGCGGATCGGCGCGCGCGTGGCGTGGATCACGACTTCGCCCAGGTTTTCGACCACGCCCCCGTTGTCCAGCTGCAGCGCGTAGCGGCGGCTGATCTCCGGGTCGCCCGCGTCCGCACCGCCGCTGCGGGCATGGGCGCGGAAGATGGTCGTGCGGCGTTCGTCCAGCACCTCGATCGCGAGCACGTCGGGCGAGCCCAGTTCGGACACCACGGTCTTTTCCACCTGCAGGTTGTCCAGCCGCCACACCGCTGACGGCAGGCTGACCTTGAGCCGCGCGGCGATGCTCTCGATCTGCCGGTCCAGCTGCGACTGCAGGCGCGCGCTGCTGTCCAGGTAGCTCAGCAGCCCGAACAGGCCCAGCATCCCCGAAGTGATGAGAACGATCAGCAGCACGAACTGGTAGCGCAGCGACCTCATGTTGCTGCGGTCCGGCCGGCGCTCAGGCGCAACGGCCGGGGCGGCTCGTCAGGAACAGGGACGCGGCCACGCTGCGCGCGAAGCGCCGCGCGCGCCAAGTGCCCGCCTGCCCGGTGCACTGCGCCATCCGCAGGCGCAGCAGGGCGCCCGCGAGAGGGCCGGCAGGAGCACGCGGCAACGCCAGACGGCCCCGCAGAAGGCTGCACGTCGACCGACCATGGCCTGCGCCATGGGCGTTGCCGCCGTCCACGCCCTGCCGGGGCGTGGCAGCCGCCAAGGCCCGCCACCATGCCAGCGGGCCGGTCTCTCGCTCAGTCCCACCCATGCTGCTCCTCGGGCTTGCCTTGCTCGACAAAACGCCGGCTGGACGGGAATCTGGGGCCCGACCGCGGCGGAAAAATTGTAACCAGCCGCCACGCCCTCGCCGGCTTCATTGCACACAAATTTCGAATCAGATTCCAGGCCGATGCGCGGGGCAACGCAGTGCCGAGCGGCGCGCAGGGCTCGCCAAGGCACCCCCTGCAGGACGCCGGCCTTCCCCCGCCTCCTAAAATACCGCTCCCTTCCGTGCAGCCGGCACGGAATGCCACAGCCCATCCCTGAAAGCGCTTCCCAAGATGTCCGCCCCGCGCAAGATCTTCGTCACCACCGCGCTGCCGTACGCCAACGGCAAGTTCCACATCGGCCACATCATGGAGTACATCCAGGCCGACACCTGGGTGCGGTTCCAGCGCATGCGGGGCGCGCAGGTGGACTTCGTGGGCGCCGATGACGCGCACGGCGCGCCCATCATGATCGCGGCCGAGAAGGCCGGTCAGACGCCCGAGGCCTTCGTCGGCGCGATCGCGGCCGGCCGCCAGCAGTACCTGGACGGCTTCCACATCCGTTTCGACAACTGGCATTCCACGCACAGCCCCGAGAACACCGCGCTGGCCCAGGCCATCTACCGGGACCTGAAGGCCGCCGGCCTGATCGCGACGCGCACCATCGAGCAGTTCTTCGACCCCGAGAAGAACATGTTCCTGCCCGACCGCTACATCAAGGGCGAGTGCCCGCGCTGCCACAGCAAAGACCAGTACGGCGACAACTGCGAGGTCTGCAGCGCCGTCTACGCGCCGACCGACCTCATCGAGCCCTACTCGGCGCTGTCGGGCGCCAAGCCCGTGCTCAAGAGTTCCGAGCATTTCTTCTTCCAGCTGTCGGACCCGCGCTGCGTGGAGTTCCTCAAGGACTGGACGCAGAACGGGTTGCACGTGCAGCCCGAGGTGGCCAACAAGGTCAAGGAGTGGTTCGGCGTGCGGACCAACCCCGACGGCACGAGCAGCGAGGGCCTGGGCGACTGGGACATCTCGCGCGATGCGCCCTACTTCGGCATCGAGATCCCGGATGCGCCGGGCAAGTACTTCTACGTCTGGCTGGACGCGCCGGTCGGCTACCTGGCCTCGCTCAGGAACCTGCTGGGCCAGCGCGGCGAGGACTTCGACGCCTACATGGCCGACCCGGCGCTGGAGCAGTTCCACTTCATCGGCAAGGACATCGTGACCTTCCACACGCTGTTCTGGCCCGCCATGCTCAAGTTCAGCGGCCGCAAGACGCCCGACAAGATCTGCGTGCACGGCTTTCTGACCGTCAACAACGGCGAGAAGATGAGCAAGAGCCGCGGCACCGGGCTGGACCCGCTGCGCTACCTCGAGCTGGGCATGAACCCCGAGTGGCTGCGCTACTACCTGGCCGCCAAGCTCAACGGGCGCAACGAGGACATCGACTTCAACCGCGACGACTTCATGGCGCGCGTGAACGCCGACCTGATCGGCAAGTTCGTCAACATCGCCTCGCGCGCGGCCGGCTTCATCGCCAAGCGCTTCGCGGGCCAGCTCGGCACCCCGGGCGCCGACGGCCAGGCCTTGCTGGCGACCCTGCAAACCGAGGCCGAGGGCATCGCCGAAGCCTTCGACCGCCGCGACACCGCGCGCGCGCTGCGCGAGGTCATGCTGCTGGCCGACCGCGTGAACGAGTACGTGGACGCCAACAAGCCCTGGGAGCTGGCCAAGCAGGAAGGCGCCGATGCGCGCCTGCAGGACGTCTGCACCACCTGCATCGAGGCCTTCCGGCTGCTGGCGCTGTACTTGAAGCCCGTGCTGCCCGCGCTGGCCCAGCAGGTCGAGGCCTTCCTGAAGACCGAACCGCTGCAATGGACGGACGCCGGCCGACTGCTGGGCGCGGGTCACGCGATCGGCGGCTACCAGCACCTCATGCAGCGTGTGGACATCCAGCAGCTCGAGGCGCTGTTCGAGCCGCCTGCCGCGCCGGAGCCCGAGAAGGTGCTGCCTGGCGGCAGCAACCAAGCCCCCACGCTCGGCGCTGACGCGTCCTCGCTGCCCCCCGAGGGGGCGGGCCTCGCCTTGGGGCGGCCCGGCGGCGAGGCAATCGCACCGACCATCACGATCGACGACTTCGCCAGGATCGACCTGCGCATCGCCAAGATCCTGGCCTGCGAGAAGGTCGAAGGCTCGACCAAGCTGCTGCGCCTGACGCTGGACGCCGGCGAGGGACGCACGCGCAACGTGTTCAGCGGCATCGCCAGCAGCTACCAGCCCGAGCAGCTGGTCGGCAAGCTGACGGTGCTGGTGGCCAACCTGGCGCCGCGCAAGATGAAGTTCGGCGTCAGCGAGGGCATGGTGCTGGCCGCCAGCCACGCCGACGAGAAGGCCCAGCCCGGCATCCACGTGCTGGAACCCTGGCCCGGCGCGCAGCCCGGCATGCGGGTGCGCTGATGCGACGCGCCGCGCTGATCGCCCTGCTCTGCGTTCCGCTGCTGGGCGGCTGCGCGGTGGTGACGGTGGCCGGTGCGGCCGTGAGCGTGGGCGCCACGGCAGTGGGCGTGGCGGCCGATGTGGCCGTGGGCGCCGTCAAGGTCACGGGCAAGGCGGTTGGCGCCGCCGTGGACGCGGTCACGCCCTGAGGCTCACCCGCCCCCGCAGGCCCGCGCCTGCCGCGCAGGAACCCTAGTCCAGTCCGACCCGCCCGCGGCCGGCCTTGGTCTCGGCGCGGCGGCTCTTTCCTTCCAGACGCCGCCTGCGCGAGGCCTGCGTCGGCCGCGTGGCCTTGCG
The DNA here is from genome assembly GCA_035544335.1 of Pseudorhodoferax sp. Taxonomy (GTDB): domain Bacteria; phylum Pseudomonadota; class Gammaproteobacteria; order Burkholderiales; family Burkholderiaceae_C; genus Pseudorhodoferax. Next base: position 2,813 of record DATKFT010000685.1, on the reverse strand, counting down.
CACGCGCGGCGCCTCGGCCACGCTCTGCACCAGTTCATGCAGGCGCGTGAAAGCGTCGAGCCGGTTCATCTCCTGCGTGCGGTGCTGCTGTGCCTTGAGCACGAGCACGCCGGCCTGCGTGATGCGGCTGTCGCGCAGCGCCAGCAGGCGTTCCTTCACGTCCTCGGGCAGCGACGAGGCCGGGATGTCGAAGCGCAGGTGGATCGCGCTCGACACCTTGTTGACGTTCTGGCCGCCCGCACCCTGGGCGCGGATGGCCGTGACCTCCACTTCGGACTCGTCGATGGCGATGGCGGGCTGCGTCGTCATGGCACGCAGTGTAGGCACTGCGCCGGACCATGCCGCTCAGCCCGTGCGGCGCGGGGGCTCGTAGCCGCGGTCGTCCAGCGCCAGGGCACGCAGCTGCATCTGCACCGCCTGGTACAGCGCCTCGGGCTTGACCGGCTTGTGCAGCAGCGCCAGTCCGGCCTGGCGCACCTGCGCCAGCTCGGCCGGCGCCGTCTCGCCGGACAGCACCAGCGCGCAGATCGCAAAGCGCTCTCCCCACAGCAAGCGCTGGTCGTCGATCACCAGGGCGATGGCCTGCGGACCGGTCTCGCCGTCCTCCAGCCGGTAGTCGCAGACCACGATCTGCGGCGCGAGCGCCTGGGCACGCAGGCGCGCGACCGCGTCTGCGCCCGACCGGGCCTGCAGCACCTGGCAGCCGAACGCGCACAAGGTCGTGGCCGTGGCCTCCAGGCTCTCGGCGTTGTCGTCGATCAGCACGACGAAGGCATCGCGCAGGTAGTCTCCCGCGGGGGCCTGCTCGGCGGGCAGCCCGGCGTCGCCGTGCTGCGGGTGCGCAGGCTGCAGACTCAGCGTGAACACCGAGCCCCGGCCGGGCCTGGAGCGCACCCGCACCGGCACCTGGAGCAGTTCGCCGAGCTGGGCCACGATGGCCAGCCCCAGCCCCATGCCCTTGTGCCGGTCGCGGGCCTGGTTGCCCACCTGGTAGAACGGCTCGAAGATGCGCGGGCGTTCCTGCCGCGGGATGCCGATGCCGGTGTCGAAGACCTGCACCACGACCGCCGCGCCGCGGCGCCGGGCCCGCACGGTGACCTGGCCCTGTGCGGTGTAGCGGACGGCGTTCAGGACCAGGTTGCGCAGCATGCGCTCGAGCAGCACGTCGTCGCTGAACACGGCCACATCGGGCGGCGCCAGCGTCGTCAGCGTCGTCAGCGTGAGGCCCTTGTCCTGCGCCATCGGGCGCATCTGCGCGTCCACGCGGTCCAGGATGCCGGCGATGCGGTGCACGCCCGGCTTGGGTTGCACGGTGCCCAGCATGAGCCGGGAGACCTCCAGCACCGCATCCAGCAGGTCCTGCATGGCGTCGAGCGACATGCCCAGCCGCGCGATGGTGTCGTGCAGCGACGCATCCCGGTTGTTGCGCCGCAGCACGCCCAGGTATTGCACGAGCGCGTGCATGGGCTGGCGCAGGTCGTGGCCCGCCGCGGCCAGGAAGGTGTTCTTGGCGTGGTTGGCCAGTTCGGCCTGCTGGCGCGCCTGGTCGGCCTGCGCACGCGCGCTTTCCGCCTGCTGCCGCTGCGCGTTCGCCTCGGCCAGCAGCCGCTCGGCCCGCAAGCCCAGCAAAATCGTGTCCAGCACGGCGCGCTCCTGGTCGGCGGCGAACGTGATGACGACGAAGCCGGTGAGCGCGAAGATCAGCCCGAACACGACGTCGAACAGGTCACCCAGGCGGAGCAGGCCGCTCGCAAACACCGTGACGGTGACGAGGATGAAGGTGCGCACATAGGTCCGGTGGATGGCCTGCACGGCACCACCACCCCAGATCACGATCGTCGTGCTGATCAGCACCGTGGTCTGCACCTGCTGGTTCGCGGCTGGCAGCAGCAGCCAGGAGGCCGCCCCCCAGCCGACGGCGCAGACGGCCCCGTTGCGGATCAGACGGCGGCTCGTGGCGTGCACGCTGTCCGTGTCGCGTGGGCCGCGCTGGAAGCGCAGTGCGATCCAGGCGCCCCACGCCGACGCCACGGCCAGGACGGACCACCAGGTCCAGACCACCCAGCGCCCCTGCCCGCCCTGTTGCACGACCGCGTCGTCGACGATCAGCGACATGATCAATGCACCGAGCACCGCACTCAGAAAGCTGCGCGGCATGCTGCCGATCACCGTGCGCATCATCACGGTGCGGCCGTGCGCGCGGTCCGCCTGCGTGAAGGCTGCGCCAGCGCGCGGCGCCGCGACCGTGGCGCGCGGTGCGGCGAGGTGCTCGGAGACGGAGGTGTCGTCCATGGGACCGAGTGTCTTCAATGATCGGCGTACCGGGGAGTCGCCATAGCGGGTACCCGCTTGTGCGTGCGCCCTGGCGCTCAGGCGAACGCGCCCGCCCGCCCGTGCCGTGATGCGAGGTAGGCCAGCACCATGGCCTTGGCCGGCACGTCGTCCGCCGGCGCGGCGCCACCCGACTTGATCTTCCAGGCCATGCGCTGCACGTGCACGCGCACGGTCGCGTCGGACAGGGTCTGCTCGTCCTGCGCGGACAGCAACTGGCGGGCGATCTGCTTGTAGGTCAAGCCCTGGAGAAGCAGGCCGGCGACCTGCCGTTCGCGTGGGGTCAGGTGCACCTGCGGCGCGGCCGTTGCCGACCGTGTCCGGGCCGCGAGGTAGCTCTGCGGAATGAAGATGGAGCCGGCCAGCGTCAGCGCGATGGCCGAACGGAAGACCTCCTCGGTCAGCCCCTTGGAGATGAAGCCCGTCGCGCAATGCTCGATCGCCTGGGTAATCAGCTGGTCGTCGAAATCGGCCGCTGCCGA
>DATKFT010000684.1:0-4906 GCA_035544335.1 Pseudorhodoferax sp. | reverse complement strand
GGTAGACGCACTAGTTTCAGGTACTAGCGAGTAACATCGTGGGGGTTCGAGTCCCTTCCTGGGCACCAATCATCGATTGGAACACATCAGAAAGATCGCAACGAAGCCGCTGAGTCATCAGCGGCTTTTTTGTTGCCGGGTCGCCCCAAGACAAAAGGCCACCCCGTGGGGAAGCGGTCAAACGCGCAGCGCTTGACCAAGGGGCCATGCGGATTCCCGCCGTCAAACCGGCACGGCCACCAGGTCGTGGCCCTGCGTGCCCACGATGCGGGCGCGTGTGAACTCACCCACCTTGAGCGTCTTGCTGATCTTCTCGGGCGGCAGCAGGTGCACGATGCCGTCGATCTCGGGCGCGTCCGCATAGCTGCGGCCCTTGCCACCCTTGCGCCCCAGCGCCGGCGCGGAATCCACGAGCACCTGCATGTTGGCGCCGATGCGCCTGCGCAGGCGCGCCGCCGAGACCTCCTCTGCCACGGCCATGAAGCGAGCCCGGCGCTCTTCGCGCAGCTCCAGCGGGAGCATGGGCGCAATCGTATTGGCCACCGCGCCGTCGACAGGGCTGTAGGCGAAGCAACCGGCCCGGTCGATCTGCGCCTCGCGCATGAAATCGAGCAGGTGCGCGAACTCTTCCTCCGTTTCGCCCGGGAACCCCGCGATGAAGGTGCTGCGGATCACGAGCTCGGGGCAGATCTCGCGCCAGCGCTGGATGCGCTCGAGATTTTTCTCGCCACTGGCCGGCCGCTTCATGCGGCGCAGCACGTCGGGATGGCTGTGCTGCAGCGGCACGTCCAGGTAGGGCAGCACGCGCCCCTCAGCCATCAGCGGCAGGATCTCGTCCACGCTGGGGTAGGGGTACACGTAGTGCAGCCGCACCCAGGCCCCATGGGGCTCGGCCAGCTCGCCCAGCGCCTGCACGAGTTCGAGCATGCGGGTCTTGACCGGCTTGCCATCCCAAAAGCCCGTGCGGTACTTGACATCCACGCCGTAGGCCGAGGTGTCCTGGCTGATCACGAGCAGCTCCTTGACGCCGCCCTCGAACAGTGCGCGCGCCTCCTTGAGCACATCGCCCACAGGCCGCGACACCAAATCGCCGCGCATCGAGGGAATGATGCAGAAGGTGCAGCGGTGGTTGCAGCCCTCGCTGATCTTGAGGTATGCGTAGTGCTTGGGCGTGAGCTTGATGCCCTGCGCCGGCACCAGATCCACGAAGGGATCGTGCGGCTTGGGCAGGTTGGCGTGCACGGCGTCCATGACCTCCTGCGTCGCATGCGGCCCGGTCACCGCCAGCACGCTGGGATGCATCTCGCGCACCATGTTGCCGCCGCCCTGCCCGGTCTTGGCGCCCAGACAACCCGTGACGATCACGCGGCCGTTGTCGGCCAGCGCCTCGCTGATCGTGTCCAGGCTCTCCTTGACGGCCTCGTCGATGAAACCGCAGGTGTTGACGATCACCAGGTCGGCACCCTCGAAGGTCTTGCTGGTCTGGTAGCCCTCGGCGCTCAGCTGCGTGAGGATGAGCTCGGAGTCCGTCAAGGCCTTGGGGCATCCAAGGCTGACAAATCCGATTTTGGGGACTTTCGTGGGGGCTTCTGCAACTGTCATCGGGCTATTGTCGCCGCGATGCCGCCGTAGCACCTCAGCGCTTGACGCTCAGCGAGCCCAGCAGCTGCTCGGTCTGTTTCTGCATCTGCTCCTGCATCTGCACGAACACGTTCTTGGACTGCTCGACGTAGTTGCCCATCATGCCCTGCATCATCGGCGACTGCATGCTCAGGAATTGCGACCAGAGTTCAGGCGACATGCCCTTGGACTGCTCGGTCATCTTGGCCTGCATGTCGACAAAGGCCTGCATGTTCTTCTCGAGGTAGGGCCCGATGAAGCTCTGCATGGTGTTGCCGTAGAAGCGGATGATGTTGCCCAGCGCCTGTTCCGTGAACAGCGGGGCGCCACCCGCCTCCTCCTCGAGGATGATTTGCAGCAGGATGGAACGCGTGAGGTCCTCGCCGGTCTTGGCGTCGCGCACGACCAGCGGCTCGCTGCCCATCACCAGCTTCTTGACCTCCGCCAGCGTGATGTAGGTCGACGTGTTGGTGTCGTACAGACGGCGGTTCGGGTACTTCTTGATGACACGCTGGGCCGGCTTGTCGGCACTGGGCTTCTTGGTCTGCACTGCGCTCCTCGGAGGGGTTGGTGCTCGTTGCACTGCAACAGATTCTAGAGAGCGCTCTGGTGCGGCCGCCCAAGGATAACCCTGAGCGCGCCCGCTGGCTTTGCCCGGCGCGGCGGCGCCAGCGCCGACACACAGTTGTCCGCCTGCTCCTACACAGGCGCGCGGCAGCGCTTCGTAGGCTCGGGAATCCATGCCCACGCGCGACTTCCATGACCGGCCCGACGCCTGCAGCCGCTGCGCGCCGAAGCGCCGCGCCTCAAACGTGGAACAGCTTGGCGCGCGCCGCGCGCGTGATGGCCGCAACACTGGGATGGCTGATACGCCGCTCCACCGAGATCGCGAAGAACTCCTCCACCAGCTCCTCGCTGCGGCCCAGCACGCCGACGCGGTACTGCGTTGCAATCTGCGCCTCCAGCACCGCCGGACCGATGAACACCCCGCGGCCTTCGCGGCCGAACGCGTTCATCAAGGCCGTGTCGTCGAACTCGCCCACGATGCGTGGCCGCAGCCTCAGCCGCAGCAGCCAGGCGTCGAGCTGGCGACGGACCGACGAGTTTGGCCCCTGCACCAACATGGGCGCACCGTCCAGGCATTGCGGAAACGCCCCCGTCAGCCGGTCACGCAGGCCATCCGCGCAGAAAAAGCTCATGCTGCTGCGGCCCAACGAGTGGTTGAAGGCACGCACGCTGACCTTGGGCGAGACGCGCTCGTCGGCGATCAACAGGTCCAGCCGGTGCAGCGCCAGCTGCGCGAGCAGGTCGTCGTACTTGCCCTCGTGGCAGATCAGGCGCACGGGCTCGGCGCCGTCCAGCGCGGGCTCAAGCAGCTGGTAGACCACCGATTTGGCCACGGCATCGGCCACGCCCACGCGGAAGTCCAGCGTGCGGCGCTCCCCGCGCTTGTGGCGCACCGCCGTCTCCAGTTCCGCGCCCAGCGCAAAGATCTCTTCGGCATAGTCCAAGGCGATGCGACCCTGCTCGGTCAATTCGAGCCGGCGACCGACCTTGCGAAACAGCTTGTGGCCGATCCAGTCCTCGAACAGCTTGATCTGGCCCGACAGCGTCTGCGGCGTGGTGTGCAACTGTTCGCCAGCGCGCATGACCCCCCCGGCCTTGGCGACGACCCAGAAATACCGCAGATGCTTGAAATTCATGGAACCCCCAGCCGAAAGCTGAGTCAACCGATCAGTAAGTTCCATCGCATTTCTCGAAGTATTTCTCTTTCAAATACGAATATACGCGAAGTGTCAGAACCGCTACAGTTTCATCTTTCCGCCCTTCGACCCCTACAACAAGGAGCCCAGCCATGCGATTGACCACCAAAAGCCGTTTCGCTGTGAACGCCATGATCGACGTCGCCCTGCGGGAGCACCTGGGTCCGGTGACGCTGTCGGCCATCGGCGCGCGCCAGAAGATTTCGCTGTCGTACCTGGAGCAGATGTTCAGCCGGCTGCGCCGTTCCGGACTCGTCGAAAGCGCCCGCGGCCCCGGCGGCGGCTACACGCTGGCCCGCAAGGCGGGGGCCATCAGCGTGGCCGACATCATCCTGGCGGTGGACGACCAGGCCGCACAGGACGCGCAGGGCGCAGTGGCCCAGGGCGATCCGGACACGAAGATGGCCGGCGATCTCTGGGACAGCCTGTCCGCCTGCATGCTGGACTACATGCAGGGCATCTCGCTGCGCCAGCTCGCCGACGAACAGCGTGCCAAGGGCGTCGAGATCGAAGCGGCACCCAGCCGCCGCCGCGCGGCCGTGCAACCACGGCCCCGCCAGGCCACGGTGCGCGCGCCGAACTCCGTATTTGCCTACGGGCAGTACCGGCAGCTCAAGGGCTGAGCCCGCCACGCACCGCAAATCGCCTGCATTGGCGGCGAGATCTTCCGCATCTCGCTCGCCGGCAGGCCGGCTTCAGCGGCACATGCCCGCCGCCAGCCCAGGCCCAGCGCCGACGGGCTGAAGACGCCAGTCGCAGCCCCCCCTCCCGCCTCGCCCCCTCCCAGCCGCTTTCGCTCAGACCAGTCCTGTCGCGACCGTGGGATGGCCCAGCACCAGTCGCAGCTCGCGCCGCATGCGCGTGTTGACCAGGCGGCGCGACTCGGACATGAAACTCAGCACCTGCAGCGACAGCTGGCCTTGCGCCGCGTCGGCCGCCACACGTGGCGGCCGCGGCATGCCGTACAGGTCGGCAGCCAGGTCGAAGTAGTCGCCCATCTTGAGCACCGTGTCATCGTTGACGTTGAGCACACGCTGTGGCCGGCCGCGCCACAGCGCGGCGATGCAGGCGCGCGCCAGGTCGTCGGCGTGGATGTGGTTGGTGTAGACGTCGTCCTCGGCCCGCAGCACCGGCGTGCCCCGGGCCAGCCGTTCGCGCGGCGTGCCACCGGCGCGATCGGGCGCGTAGATGCCCGGGATGCGCAGTACGCTGGCACGCACACGGCCGGCCCGCCCGAGAAAGCGCACGGCGGACTCGGCGTCGAGCCGGCGCCTTGCACGCTCCGTGCGCGGCGCAGGCCTGCGCGTTTCAGCCGCCCAGTCGCCACCGCAGTCGCCATAGACGCCGCTGGTCGACCCGTAGACCAGTGCCAGCGGTCGCGTGCGCCGTTCCCGCTGTTCTGCGGCCTGGCCCTGATCGTCGCCTACACCCTGCTCGGCTGCACCTGGCTGATCATGAAGACCGAAGGCCGCCTGCAGGAGCGCATGCACGACCTGGCGCGCCCGCTGGCGTTGGTGCTGCTG
>DATKFT010000683.1:0-5770 GCA_035544335.1 Pseudorhodoferax sp. | reverse complement strand
ACCCGACGGCGCCACGCTGCTGCTGATCCCGATGTTCGCGCTGGGCATCTACCCGCACACCTACACACAGCTGGCCTACAACCCGGTGACCGACCTGGCACCGGTCTCGCTGGCGGCGGTGTTCGAATACGCGATCGCGGTCGGTCCCTCGGTGCCCGACAGCGTCACGAACGTCCCGCAGCTGATGGCCTGGTTCAAGGCGAACCCGGCATCGGCCAGCCTGGGCTATCCGGCCTCGGGCTCCACCGCCCATTTCATCGGCGTCAAGCTCGGCCGCAGCGCAGGCGTGGAGATTGCGCACGTGGGCTACCGCGGCGGTCAGCCCGCGATCCTGGACATGCTCGCGGGGCAGATCCCGGGCGTGGTCTGCCCCATCGGCGAGTTGACGCAGCAGCTCAAGGCGAAGAAGTGCCGCGTGCTGGGGCTGTCCGGCGCGCAGCGCAGCCGCTTCGCCCCGGCCGTGCCCACGCTGGCCGAGCAGGGCTACAAGGACCTGGTCGTGAAGGAGTGGTTCGGCATCTACCTGCCCGCCGCGGCCAGCGCCGAAGTGGTCGAGCGGGCCAACCAGGCGATCCGTGTGGCCGTCACCGACCCGGCGCTGTCGGAGGCGCTGCTCGCGATGGGCTTCGAGCCCGCGGCATCCAGCCCGGCCGAGCTCGCATCCCTGCTCGCGGCCGATTCCGCGCGCTGGGGTGAACTGGTGCGCACCATCGGCTTTCGGGCCGAGAACTAGCATGCCGCTGCACCGCCCTTCGCTGCGCGAGCGCATGCGCCAGCAGGCCTTCGTCGTCGGCACCATGGTCCAGCTGAACTGCTGCGAGCTGGTCGAGATCGCCGGCATGGCCGGCTATGACTATGTGATGCTCGATGCGGAGCACGGCGCGCTCGGCATCGGTGAACTCGCGCAGCTCATCCGTGCGGCCGACGCGGCCGGCATCGCGGCCATGGTCCGCGTGCCGGACCACGGCGCCGCCTTCATCCAGCGCGTGCTGGACGCGGGTGCCGCCGGCGTGCTCGTGCCGCGCGTTTGCGCAAGCGCCCCGCTCGAGGCCGCCGTCGCTGCGGCACGGTTCGGGCCGCTGGGCACGCGCGGCGCCTGCGCCACGAGCCGCGCGGCCGGCCATTGGCGCGCGGACTGGCCGGACTTCGCGCGACAGGCCTCGGCCGACGCCCTGGTCTGGGCGCTCGTCGAAGACCCCGCGGGCGTGGAGAACATCGCGCAGATCGCCGCGGTCGGCGGGCTGGATGCGCTGGTGTTCGGCGCCTTCGATCTTGCGCAAAGCCTGGGGCAGCCGGGCCAGGTGCACGCCGCGGCGGTGCGCGCGGGCTTCGACCGGGTCCGCGCCGCCGCCCAGGCGCGCAGGCTGGACCTGGTGGCCATCACGGCCGCCGAGCCGGGCGGCGTGCGCGCTGCGCTGGCACGCGGCGCCAGGATCGTGCTGGACGGCTTCGATGCGCAGATCGTGTCGGCCGCCTACCGGGAGCGGATCCAGAGGCTGCGGGAGGAGCTTGTCGCATGAACCGCTTGCAACAAGGGATCGGGCAGGGCAGGCCGCTGCTGCTGCCGGGCGTGCACGACGCGCTGTCGGCCCGCGTGGCGGAGCAGCTCGGCTTCGAGGGCCTGTGCGTGGGCGGCGCGGCCGTCGGCATCACCCAATGCGCGTTGCCCGACATCGGCCTGCAGAGCTTCGGCGAATACCACGCCAGCGTCTCGCGCATCCGCAGCGCCACGGAGCTGCCCATCCTGCTCGACGCGGAGGACGGCTTCGGCGATGCCAAGGCCGTGACCCGCACGGTGCGCAGCTTCGAACGGCTGGGCATCTCGGGGATGATCCTCGAGGACCTGGTGCCCCTGCGGACCGGCGAGCCCGTGAGCACGGTGCCGCTGGACGAGATCGGCGCCAAGCTCGAGGCGGCCCTGCGCGCACGCGCCAGTGCGGACACCTGGATCGTCGGCCGCACCGACGTTGCGCACGCCGGGCGTCCCGACGAGGTGGTCGCGCGGGCGCGGCGCTTCCAGGAGATCGGCGTCGACGCGGTGCTCGCGACCGGCCTGACCAGCCTGGACGAGATGCAGCGCCTGCGCGACAGCGTGCGGCTGCCCCTCATCGCACTCGTGGTCGAGACCAAGCCCTGGATCGCGCCGACGCTGGCACAGGTCGAAGCGCTGGGCTACGAGATCGTAATGCATGCCGCGGCCCTGATGCTGAGCGTGGTGGGGGCGACCCGTGCCAGCCTCGAGGCGCTCAAGCACGGCGGCGTGGCCGCGCCGAACGGGCTGCAGACGACGCTGGCGGCGCTCGGCCCCTTGCTGCGAACGGAAGACTGGCGGCAGGTCGACCTGGCTGCGCGCCAAGGCATGGGCTAGGCGCCACGCGCGCCGCGGTGCGCCGCCGCAGACGCCGGCGTGCACCGCAGGACGCTGCGGCCGCGCGCGCCTCAGCTGCGCACGGTCCAGGCGACCAGGCGCAGCACCACGGGGCGCACCAGCATCACGCTGGCGAAAGCGGCCGGCATCGCGAGCGTGTAGGAACGCAGCACGCGGTCGAGGAAGCGGGCGTCGGCGCCGCCGTTGGCGGCCACGATCACCATGCTCATGAGCAAGGCCATGATGCCGGCCATGTAGAACGCGAAGGCCACGGGGCCGAGGCGCTTGGGAAGCTTCCAGCTGCGCGCTGCGGCGAAGGCGGAAGACGGGTGTGGTGAAGACATGGCTGTTCTGGAACGCAATGGAAAGGGGACAGGGGTCGCAAGCTTGCGGGCCCGACTCTAGGGACTTGCAGCGCCCGGCGGTAGACCTCGGATGCCTGATGCAGTCGATGGCCAAACCATCGAATCCGCACCGCCACGCACACGCAGACGCGGGCCAGGGGGCGGCTTCGGCCCCGCCTTCGGAGCCCGCACCTTGGGGCGGCCCGGCGGTGCGCATGGAGCCTGGTCTCCCTACAATCCGGCCGCAACATCCGGAGCTGTCTCTTGCCACCTGGCACCTTTCTCGCCCTGTGGCGCCGCCATGTCCAACGACACGGATGGGCACGGCCGCAAACGCCGTCCAGCCCCCGCTGACATGCTCAAGGTCGGCGAACTCGCGCGGCGCACCGGCCTGACGGTCCGCACGCTGCACCACTACGACGAGATCGGCCTGCTCAAGCCCTCCGGCCGCTCCGACTCCGGCTACCGGCTGTACAGCCAGGACGACGTGCAGCGGCTGCACAGCATCGTGGGTCTGCGCCAGATGGGCCTGGCACTCACCGACATCGAGGCGCTGATGGCCGACCGCGGCATGGCGCCGGAGCATCTCATCGCCACGCAGATCCGCGCGCTGGACCAGCAGATCGCCCAGGCCAGCGAACTGCGCGCCCGCCTGGGCCTGCTGCGCGACCGTCTCGGCGCCGACCTGCCACCCGACATGGGCCACTGGCTGGACACGCTGGCGCTGATGAACACCTACGGCAAGTACTTCAGCGTGGCCGAGCTGAAGCACATCTTCCAGAACTGGAACCGCATCGAGGCCGACTGGCTGGCGATCAAGGTCCAGGTGCGGGCGGCGATGGACCGCCAACTGCCGCCCGAGGCGCCGCAGGTACAGGCACTGGCCTACCGCTGGATGGGCCTGGTGCTGCACTGGATGGACGGCGACATGGCGCTGCTCGAACGCTGGGGCCACATGTTCCGCAGCGAACCCAGCACCCATGGCCGCAACCATGCGCCGCAGACCGACATGAATGCCTACATGGAAGCCGCGATCAAGCTGCGCGTGGCGCTGCTGGAAAAGAACCTGAGCCACGACGAACTGGGCCGGATCGGCCACGTGCCCTACGCCGAATGGACGGCGCTGGAGCAGCGCGTGCAGCAGCTGCTGGACCAGGGCGTGCCGGCCGCGCATGCCGATGCGCTGGCCGCCGCCCAGTGCTGGAATGGCCTGCTCGACCGCCTGGCGCGCAACGACCCGGTGCTGCGCGGCAAGCTGCTCACGGCATCCGCCCAGGAGCCCCTGCTGCGGGCCGGATCGCCGCTGAGCGAAGCGGCTCGCCGCTATCTGTTGCAAGCCCAGGCATCGCCGCAGCAAAAGGCTTGACCCTCACGTGACGTGAGGCGCCACAGTCGGCCCCCCAACGAAGGGACCGACACCATGCAACCCGCACACGCGACGAACACGGCAGCACCTGCCGCACCCGCAACACCACCCACGCCCCTGCTGCGCGAGCCCAACTTCCGCTGGCTGATGGCCGGCTCGGCCTTGAGCCTGCTCGGCGACCAGTTCACGCTGATCGCCCTGCCCTGGCTGGTCTTGCAGATGACGGGCGACACCCGGGTGCTGGGCACCGTGCTGGCCCTGGTCAGCGTGCCGCGCGCCGTGTTCATCCTGCTGGGCGGCGCACTGGTCGACCGCTACTCGCCCAAGCAGGTGCTGATGCTGACCAAGTACGTCAACCTGGTGCTGCTGGCCTGCCTGAGCGGCCTGGTCGCGACCGGCCAGCTCAACCTGGCGATGGTCTATGGGTTGTCGCTGGCCATCGGCCTGGCGACCGCCTTCAGCATCCCGGCGGCCACCTCGATGATGCCGCAGGTGGTGGCACGCCCGCAGCTGCAGGCCGCCAACGGCATGAGCCTGGGCCTGCGCCAGTTGACGATGTTCGTCGGCCCCTTGGCGGCCGGGCTGCTGATGCTGCTGTTCGGCGACGGCCGCGGCAGCAGCGGCGGCGCGGTGGCCAACTCGACCGGCATCGCGCTGGCCTTCGCGCTGGATGCACTGAGCTTCGGGCTCTCGGCCTGGACCCTGGCCAAGGTGCGCACGCTGGCCGCCACGGCCACGCCGCAGGCCGCAGCACCCGCGGTGCTGGCCGCGGTCGCGGAGGGCCTGGCGCACTGCTGGCGCGACCGCGAACTGCGCAGCTGCTTCCTCTACTGGAGCGCCGTGGCCTTGTTCATCATGGGCCCGGTGCAGATCGCCGTGCCGGTGCTGGCCAGCAGCACCGGCGGCCTGGGCGCCGCCGCCTTCGGCAGCCTGCTGGGCGCCCATGGCGCGGGCACGCTGGCGGGCATGGTGCTCTCGGGCCTGCTGCCCCGCCTGCGCCTGCGCAGCCTGGGCCTGACGATCCTGCTGTTCGACGCGGTGATCGGCCTGCTGTTCACGCCCATGGGCCTGATCACCGCGATCTGGCAGGGCGTGGTGCTGATGCTGGCGATCGGCCTGCTCGGCGGCTTCATGCAGGTGCGCGTCTTCACCTGGATCCAGCAGCGCGTGCCCCCGGCGCTGATCGGCCGGGCGATGAGCCTGTTCATGTTCATCTTCATGGGCCTGGCACCGGTCTCGGCCGCCGCCACGGGCTGGGTGATGCAGAGCGTCGGCCTGCACACGCTGTTCATGGCCTGCGGCGCCAGCCTGCTGCTGCTGGTCGCACTGGCGTTTGCGATGACCCCGGTGCGCGCGATCCAGGACGCAGACGCAGCCACCGGCCGGACCGGCGCGTGATGCGGCGGCACACGGCCGAAGACCGCGGCCGCCTGGTCTGGACGGAGCGGCGCTACAAGCCGTTCCGGACCGGAACGCCGGATGCGGTCGATGGCTAGACTATCGAATCGGCACCACCACCCACAAGTTCTATCCATGGCCCAGCTGCGCGGCATCGAAACCTTTCTCAAGGCCGTCGACGGCGGCAGCATCGCGGCGGCCGCGCGGCAGCTGGGCATCACGCCCGCGGCGGCGAGCCAGAACATCGCGCGGCTCGAACAGGCGCTGGGCACGCGGCTCCTGGTCCGCACGACG
>DATKFT010000682.1:0-5705 GCA_035544335.1 Pseudorhodoferax sp. | reverse complement strand
CACGATGTCGATGCCCAGCGCATGCGGCTTGCAGTTGAGGGGCGAGGCGAAGGTGTTGTCGGCGATGGTCAGGATGCCGCGCGGCCGCGCCAGCGCCGCCACGCCGGCCAGGTCGGTCAGCACCAGCGTGGGATTGGCCGGGGTCTCCACGAAGACGAGCCGCGTTTCGGGCCGCAGCGCGGCGGCGATGGCCGCCAGGTCGCTCTGCTCGACGATGCTGACCGACACGCCGAAGCGCGGCAGCACCTCGTCGAACAGCTTGGCCGTGCTCATGTAGTGCCGCGTCTGCGCGACCACATGGTCGCCGGCCTGCACGAGGGCCAGCACCGTGGTGCTGATGGCGCCCATGCCCGAGGCCGTCAGCAGCGCGGTCTCGGTGCCTTCGAGCGCGGCCACCACGGCGGCCGCACGCGCATGCGTGGGGTTGCCGTAGCGCGTGTAGTAGGCGGCATGGCGCGGCGTGCCGGCCATCGCCGCGAACTCGGCCGCATCGCGCGCCTTGAAGGTTGCGCTGTAGTGGATGGGGGCGCTGACGGCCGGGTCGTCGGACAGGCCGGCATCGCCGTGCAGCACGCGGGTGGCGTCGTGCCAGGCATCGTCTGGGGGCAGTTGCATCGCTTGGAATTCCGCAGGAAAAGACCGGCGCACATGATGCGCCGCTCGCGCAGGCTGCGGGTAATTCCGGGGCGCAGGATGGTTTCCTGATTTCTACAATATGGACAACTATCCACAATATGGACAAACCGCGATGCCGACCGACCGCGCCGATCCCGAGCCGCTGACCCCCTACCAGTACCCCAACCCGCCCGAGGCCCTGCCCGAGATCGTGATCCCGAACGCGATCCCGACCGACGAACGCCTGTGGGTGCCGCAGGCCGAGAACGTCTGGTTCCGCCCGCTGTGCCTGAACGCGAGCCAGGGCTACTGGATGAACCTGCTGCGCGTGCGCAAGTCCGGCGTGCTGAGCCGGCACCGCCATCCGCAGGCCGTGCACGGCCTCGTGCTCAAGGGCCGCTGGAAGTACCTGGAGCACGACTGGTGGGCCGAGGAGGGCGGCTACGTGTTCGAGCCGCCGGGCGAGACGCACACGCTCTACGTGCCCGAGGATGTGAAGGAAATGATCACCTACTTCCAGGTCAACGGGGTCATGTACTACACCGACCCCTGGGGCAAGGGCATGGGCTACGAGGACGTGTTCACCAAGATCGACATGTGCAAGAAGCACTTCGAGGCGGTGGGCCTGGGCGCGGACTACGTCAAGCAGTTCGTGCGATGAGCACCGCCGGGGCGCCCCAGGGGGCTCGCACCGCAGTCCGTCAGGGCGGAGGTTTCAAATGACGACGGCGCGCTACGACTTCCGCGGCCGCGTGGCCGTGGTGACGGGCGGTGCGAGCGGCATCGGCGCCGAGACCGCGCAGCTGCTGCGCGGCTTCGGCGCGACCGTGGTGGTCTGGGACCTGTCGGCTGAGTGCGACCTGCAGGTCGACGTGGCCGACCGCGCCGCGGTGGCCCGTGCCGCCGAGCAGACGGCCGCGCGCTGGGGCGGCATCGACATGCTCGTGCACAGCGCCGGCTTCACCGGCCCGACCATGGCGCTCGACGCGTTCGACCCCGCGGTCTGGCACCGCGTGGTCGAGGTGAACCTGGGCGGCACCTTCAATGTGTGCCACGCCGTGGTGCCGCGCATGCGCGCGGCGGGCCGCGGCCGCATCGTGCTGCTGGCCTCGCTGGCCGGCAAGGAGGGCACGCCCAACGCCTCGGCCTACAGCGCGGCCAAGGCCGGCGTGCTGGCACTGACCAAGTCGCTGGGCAAGGAGCTGGCCACCACCGGCATCCTCGTCAACGCGATCGCGCCGGCCGCGGTGCGCACGCCCATCCTGGCGCAGATGGCGCCCGCGCATGTGCAGACCATGGTGGACAAGAGCCCCATGCAGCGCCTGGGCGAGCCCGGCGAGGTCGCCGCGATGGCGGCCTGGCTGTGCTCGGACTCCTGCAGCTTCAACACGGGCGCCGTGTTCGACCTGTCGGGCGGCCGCGCCACGTACTGATTTTCCAGAACCACGACACCACCACCCGAGGAGACCTTTGACATGCCCACGTTCCTGACCCGCCGGCAGTTCGCCAGCCTGGCCGCCGTGCCCCTTGTGCCGCTTGTTGCCGGCCAGGCCCATGCGCAGTCCGACTTCCCGAACAAGCCGATCGAGCTGGTCGTGCCCTTTCAGCCCGGCGGCGGCACGGATGCGCTGGCGCGCTCGTTCGCCGACGCCACGCGCAGGCACACCACGCAGAGCTTCATCATCGTCAACAAGCCCGGCGCCAGCGGCTCCATCGGCTGGCAGGACGTGATGCACGCCAAGCCCGACGGCTACCGTCTCGCGGTCATCACCGTGGAGCTCGCCACGCTGGCCCACATCGGCATCGGCAAGATCAACGCGGACGATCTGCAGCCCATCGCCCAGCTCAACGCCGACCAGGCCGCCATCACGGTGCGCACCGAAGCGCCCTGGAACACCATCGAGGAGTTCCTGGCCGCGGCCAGGAAGGAGCCCGGCAAGATCGGCGTGGGCAATGCCGGCCCGGGTTCGATCTGGCACCTGGCCGCCTCGGCGCTGGAGGACAAGGCCGGCGTCAAGTTCAACCACGTGCCGTTCCAGGGCGCGGGCCCCGGCGTGCTCGCGCTGCTGGGTGGCCACATCGATGCCGTGGCCGTGAGCCCGGCCGAGGTCACCACGCATGTGCAGTCGGGCAAGCTCAAGACGCTGGCGGTCATGGCCGAGCAGCGCGTCAAGGGCTTCGAGAAGGTGCCCACGCTCAAGGAGCGCGGCATCGACCTCGTGATCGGCACCTGGCGCGGCATCGCCGCTCCCAAGGGCACGCCGCCGCAGGTCGTGGCCTACCTCAAGGACCTCGCGCTCAAGGCCTCCAGCGAGCCCAGCTTCCGCGAAACGCTGGACAAGCAGAACCTGGGCTTCGTCTATGCGGACGATGCGGCCTTCAAGGCCAAGATCACGAAGGACAACGCGTACTTCAAGGACCTCATCACCAAGCTCGGAATCAAAACTTGACCCACCCCCCGTCTCCGCGCTGCGCACTCCGCCAACCCCCTTGCAGGGGGCGCACCCAGCGGCCTGGCAGAGCCAGTTCCGCGGGTGCCCTCGCATGGCCCGCTCCGCGGCCTTCCGCAACTTGGCATGCCAGCCGCGGCCGTGGGCTGGGGCTGGCGTGCGGCGCAACCGACCATTGACATGACCTACCAGACAGACCTCCTCAAGGGCAAGCGCGCCCTGGTCGCCGGTGCCACGCAGGGCATCGGTGCCGTGATCGCCAACCACCTCGCGGCCCTGGGGGCGCAGGTCACGGCGCTGGGCCTGGGCGCAGGCGACGGCACGCTGGCAGCAAACGTCGAGCCGCGCCAGTGCGACGTGACCGATGCCGTGAGCCTGGACGCGGCGATCTCGGACCTGCCCGAACTCGACATCGTCTTCAACTGCGCCGGCATCATCCAGCGCGGCGCCGAGCACGATCTCGAGGTGTTCCAGCGCGTGCTCAACGTGAACCTGACCGGCACCATGCGCGTGTGCACCGCCACGCGCGAACGCCTGAAAGCCCGGCGCGGCTGCATCGTCAACACGGCCTCGATGCTGAGCTTCTTCGGCGGCGGCCTGGTGCCGGGTTATGCGGCCAGCAAGGGCGGCGTGGCGCAGCTGACCAAGTCGCTGGCGATCGCCTACGCACCAGACGGCATCCGCGTCAACGCGGTGGCGCCGGGCTGGATCGCCACGCCGCTGACCCAGGCTCTGCAGGACGACCCCGCACGCGCCGGCCCCATCCTCGCGCGCACGCCGCTGGCGCGCTGGGGCACGCCCGACGACGTGGCGCGTGCGGCCGTGTTCCTGTGCACGCCCGCGGCCGCCTTCATGACGGGCGTGATCCTGCCCGTCGATGGCGGCTACATGGTCACTTGATAATGCGCGCCGTCATGACTACGGCGCCCCACCTTTCTCCCGACGCCGACGACGCGGCCACGCCCGCCGTCGCCGGCACCCAGGCCTTCGGCAAGTTCATGCGCGTGCTGCAGCTTGTCGCCGATGCCGAACAGCCGCCCAACGTGGCCGCGCTGATGCGCGCCACGGGCTATCCGCGGCCCACCGTGCACCGCATCGTCGCGGGCCTGGTGGCCGAACGCATGCTTGAGGAAGACGCTGCCACGCATGGCCTGCGCCTGGGCCCGCGGCTGATCCAGCTCGCCAGCCGCAGCTGGGGCCGCTCGGACCTGCGCCTCGCGGCCATGGACGCGCTCAAGCGCCTGCGCGATGCGACCGGCGAGACCGTGCACCTGGCCGTGCCCAATGGCCGCAGCATGGTGTTCATCGAGAAGCTGGAAAGCCCCTCGGCCGTGCGCATGAGTTCGCGCATCGGCGCCAGCGTGCCGCTGCACGTGACGGCCGTGGGCAAGGCCTACCTGGCCGCACTGCCGGCCGCCGAGCGCGCCGCACTGCTCAAGGGCCTGCCGCTGCCGCGCCACACCGAGCACACGCTGACCGAGCGCGCCGCGCTGGCCGCCGAGCTGGAGCAGGTGCAGGCGCTGGGCTGGTCCGCCGACCGCGAGGAGCACGAGAACGGCGTCTACTGCTTCGGCGCCGCCATCTGCGGTACCGACGGCCGGCCCGTGGCCGCGGTTAGCGTGACCACGCTCGTGTTCCGCCAGAAGGAGGACCCCGAGCAGGCCTACGTGGCGCCGCTGCTGGCCGCGTGCGCGGCCGTGGCCGAGCGCATCGCCGAGGTGCCTGCGCTGTCGATGGCCACCGTGCTGTAGGCGGCAGCCAGGCCGCGGGTCCTGGTGCCCGTCATGTGAACAAGGCCTGGTGCAAATGCGGAAATAAATCTGCAACAAAACGGAACAAATGGTAGATTGACACGCATCAAGTGATGCGGGAGGCCAGCCATGTGCTTCGTCGATTGCTGCAGACACGGTCCGTCCGTGCCTTGCCGATGAGTTCGGCAGATCGCGCGCATCCTGGCGGCCCCGTGGCCGCCGATCCCTTGCAGCCCATGCGCCGGCGTGCCGACCGGCTGGTGCTGTCCATGCTCGTGCTGCAGGCCCTGGCCGCCTTGCTGCTCGGCGGCTTGTACGGCCCCTGGGGCACGGGCATGCTGGTGGCGGGCGTGCTGCTGGGCGCCGCCACGCTGGCCTATGCGCTGGGCCCGGGCGGTCTGGCCTCGCGGCTCGTGATGGCCGTCTGCGGCATGCTGATGGTGGCGCTGAACATCCAGCTGTCCATGGGCATGCCGGAGATGCATTTCGCGGTCTTCGTGTTCCTGGCGTTTCTGCTGGCCTACCGCGACTGGCGGCCCGTGCTCGCGGGCGCGCTCACGATCGCCGTCCACCACGTGGTGTTCGACCGGCTCCAGGCCGCGGGGCTGCCGGTCTACTGCCTGAGCGCACCCGACTTCGGCCAGATCGTGCTGCACGCGGTCTTCGTGGTGGTGCAGACCGGCGTCGAGCTCGTGATGGCCGTGCGCATGGAGCGCGACGCGCGCGAGTCGGCCGAGCTGCGTGCGCTGTGCGCGCTGGATCCCGAAGGCCGTCTCTCGCTGCAGGCCGACCGCGTGCCGGTGCACAGCGCCACGGGGCGCATCGTGCAGACGGCTTTGGTGCAGCTGGCCGGCGTGGTGGGCGAGGTGCGCGAGACCGCGCATGCCGT
>DATKFT010000681.1:0-1735 GCA_035544335.1 Pseudorhodoferax sp. | reverse complement strand
GTAGACGGACAGCCGCAGCTCGGCTTCGAGCGCGGCCTCGCCGCTGCGGCGGAACTGCACGTCGTCGAGCGCGACGTAGGGCTGGCGCTCGACCAGCCGGCCCAGGAAGTCGCGCAGCGGGGCATAGTCGCCCGCGGTGCGCAGCGCGATGCGGTAGCGCATGAGAGAGCCAACTCCCGGGCCTGCGCCCGCGCCCGCATCGGCGCCGGCCTCGGCACGCTGCTCGAGCCGGTACTCGGCCGCGCGCAGCGGCACGCCGGCCGCGCGGGCCGTGGCGTCGAGTTCGGCCAGCGCCGCGGCCAGCGCGTCCAGCGGCGGGAAGCCGGCATGGAACTGCGCGAGGCGCGCGTCGGGCCGCTCGGCGCCGGCCAGGCCGCCGCGCGGTGCGGGCGGCACCACGCGCTGCAGCGCGGCCTGTTCCGTGCGCAGCGGCGCGCTGAGGCCGAGTTCCACGGCCAGCGCCAGGGCCAGCAGCAGCAGGCCCAGCGCGGCCAGCAGGCGGGGCCGGCGCGCACGGCGCAGCGCGAGGGGCAGCGACCAGCGCATCAGGGCGCCTCCCATTCGGCCGTCAGCGTGAAGCGCAGCGACGCGGGCGCGCCGTCTTCCTGCAGCGCATGGTCCACGAGCAGCACGCGGCCAAAGCCCGGCGCGCGCTGCAGCTGCTCCATGTAGGCCAGCACGGGCGCCAGCGCGGTGGCCTGGCCCGTGAGGCGGGCGCGCCGGCCGTGGCCCTCGGGCTGCAAGGCGGTCAGGAACACGCCCGGCACGGCCACCGACTCCAGCGCGTGGAACCAGGCGTCCCAGGGCACGGCCAGCGTCGCGGCGACGGCCTGCGCGGCCGCGTACTCGGCGGCCAGCGCGCGCGGCATCGCCTGCGGCGCGGCAGGCGGCGGCTGCAGCCGCGCGAGCGCCGCCGCATGCGCCTCGCTGGCCTGGCCATGGCGCAGCGCGGCCAGCGCGGCGGCCGCCAGGCCCAGGGCCAGCACGCCATGGCCCCACCAGCGGGCCCAGCGCGAAGGCGGCAGGAATTCGAGTTCGGGTGCGTGCATGGCGGCGTTCAGCAGCGTTGCGGGTCGAGCGCCAGGGACTGGACGCGCCAGCCGGCCGGCTCCAGCGCCCGGGTCCAGGCCGGTGCCGGGCCGGGGCCGGCCAGGCCCTGCCAGTCCGCGTGCACGAGCGGCAGCGCATCGGGCTCCAGGCCGTCGAGCAGCGCGCAGCGCGCGAGCCAGGGCAGCAGCGCCTGGGCCGCTGCCGTGCCGTCGAAGGCCAGGCTGCGCAGGCTGTGCCAGCCGCCCGGCGCGGCGATGCGCGCCAGCACCGCGCCGTCGGGCTCGGTCACGAGCAGCCAGCCCTGGCCGGCCAGGTGGTGCCAGGCCCGCGCGGCCGCCAGCGCGAGCAGCGGCCGCACCGACAGCGGCTTGAGGCCGGCATGGCGCGCGCGGCGCTGCAGCAGGGCCAGCCAGGCGGCGTCCAGTGCCACGGCCGGCGCCCGGTCAGCGGCCTGGTCGTCCACGGCGAGCTGCCAGCCGTCCACGGCCTCGCCGTGCACGCCGCGCAGCAGCGCGCGTGCGGCGAGCGCGCGCTCGGCCGCGTTGCGCAGCGCACCGCCGTCCGGCAGCAGGGTCCAGCGCACGAAGCGGTTGGACAGCACGATGCGGGTCCTGGCCTGCGTGGGCGCGGCCACGGCGGCCAGCCGCTCCAGGGCATGCAGCGCGGCGTGCGCCACATGCGCGGC
>DATKFT010000680.1:0-2675 GCA_035544335.1 Pseudorhodoferax sp. | reverse complement strand
GCAGCGCCGCCCTGGTCGGCACGCTGGTCGGCGCGGTGCTGTGCACCGCCTGCCTGGCCGGCTGCGTGCACCACCTGCAGCAGCCCTGGGCCCGCGTGGGCGTGCGCGTGCTGGGCTCCTGGCTCAGCGCCAGCGCGATCCTGGTGCTCGCCCTGGCCATCGCGCGGCTGGCCTGAAACCCAGCACCCGCGCGCGCCTGTGTGCGCCCGTGTGTGCCCGTACGTGGCGCTGCCGCATGGCGGACCCGTCCACGCCTGTCACAAGGCCGTAGGACACGCGCGCTACAACGGCGCGGTAGGACATCTTCTCAATTCATCTCACACAAGAATCTCCATGCGCCAGCCTTCCCTTCCGCCCCGCCCCGCCCCGGTCGGCGCCCTGTGCGCGCTGCTGGTCGCGCTGTCGCACCAGGCCGCCGCCCATGCCGAATCGCCCGCACCCGCGGCCCAGCTGCGGCCCGTGGACGTCAAGGGCGAGACCCTGCGCGGCGCCGCGGCGTCCTATTCGGCGACGACGCTGGACGGCGAGGAAATCCAGCAGCAGCACGTGAGCCAGACCCAGGACCTGTTCCGCCTGGTGCCTGGCATGAACGTGCAGAACTACCAGCTCTCGGGCGTGGCCGACACCATCGTGCTGCGCGGCTTCTCGGGCGGCGGCCATGGCGGCGACCTGGGTGCGGTGCTCGACGGCATCCCGCTCAACGAAGCCATGTCGCATGCCGATGGCTACGTGGACTTCAACGTCATCGTGCCGCTGGAGATCGACCGGCTGCGCGTGTTCCGCGGCCCTGTTTCCGCGCTGTACGGCAACTTCAACCGCGCCGGCCTGGTCGCCGTGGAAACGCGCAAGCGCGGCGATTACAAGGACCTGGACATCAGCCTGGGCTCGCACGGCACGCTGGACGCCCAGGCCGCGCTGGGCCTGCGCGTGCGCGACGGCGAGTACCTCAACCTGGCCGCGCAGCACTACCGCACGGACGGCTTTCGCACGCAGTCCCAGGCCGACCGCACCACGGTCTCGGGCCGCTGGACCAAGACCGTCAGCCCCAGCCTGGACATCGCGCTGTCCGCGCGGCTGCACGAGGCCCGCGGCGACTCGCCGGGCTACCTGACGGCCGCGCAGTTCGCCAGCGACCCCTACGGCAAGGACGGTCGCGCCATGAACGATGGCGCCGACAAGAACTTCGCCACCGTGCGCGCCGACCTCAACTACACGATCGCGCCGGACCTCAAGCTGCTGACCTTCGCCTACGTCACGCGGCAGGACTTCACGCGCTGGTTCAGCCGGCCCGTCAACACCACGACCTGGCGCCAGCGCGAGGAGACCTACGACCGCCGCGTGTTCGGCACCGGCACCAGCCTGAACGGCCGGTCCGTGACGCCCTGGACGGCCGTGAACTGGGTGGCCGGCCTGGAGACCTTCCGCGAGAGCACGGACTACCAGTACTTCGACGGCCTGGACCAGCGCACGCGCCTGGCGCCGGCCATCAACGACCGGACCTCCAAGCTCAACAGCCTGTCGGCCTTCACCGAGGTGGAAGCGCCGGTCCACCGCCTGTTCAAGCCCTCGCTCGGGCTGCGCTGGGACCGCTTCAGCGGCGGCTGCGCGCGCAACGGCCTCGAGACCGGCGCCGACCCCTGCGGCCCGCTGAACAAGCTCACGCACACCAGCCCCAAGCTGGGCGTGCGCTCGGACCTGCTGCCCACGCTGGAACTGCGCGCCAGCTGGTCCGAGGGCTTCGCACTGCCCAACACCTTCGCCAAGTACGCGCTGGGCGCTGCGGACCTGGACCCCAATGTGTTCCGCCAGACCGAGATCGGCGCGCAGTGGAAACCGCGGCCGGGCATCTCGGTGGACGTGGCGGCCTACCGCACGAGCTCGTCGGACGAGATCCGCACCGTCGCGCCCGGCGTCTACGAGAACTACGGCGCCACGCGGCGCACGGGCGTGGAGATCAGCGCGCTGTGGGCCGCGCGCGCAGACCTGGAGCTCTCGCTGAGCTACGGCAGCGCCCACTCGGAGGTCACGGAAAACGCCAACCCTGCCCTGCTGGGCAAACGCGTGGCCGCCGTGCCGCGCTCGATGGCGACCGCCTCGGCCGCCTGGTCACCGCTGCCGAACTGGACCGGCACCGTGACCTGGCGGCGCGTGGGCGAGTACGCCATCAACGCGGACAACAGCGCCAGCTACGGCGGCTACAACACGGTGGACCTGGGGCTGAGCTACCGCGTCGGCGGCAACACCCGCCACCAGATCTACGCCGTCCTGTCCAACGTGGCCGACAAGGCCTATGCCACCTCGGCCTCCGTGATCGGCGGCACACAGCTCTTCGCGCCCGGTGCGCCGCGCACGCTGAAGGTCGGCGCACAACTGCAGTTTTGACTCCACAGGAATCCGACATGACCCCGTTCAAGACCCGACTCGCCACGGCGCTCGCCGCACTGGCCCTCGGCCTGGGCAGCGCCCAGGCCCACAACGTCTGGCTGGTGCCCGACGCCGATGGCGCCTACCTCGTGCAATTCGGTGGCCACGAAGGCAAGCTGGAAGACTACCGCTCGGACAAGCTCAAGACCGTCACGGCCTACGACCGCCGCGGCCGCAGGATCGAGGTCTCCACCGCGGCCGCGCCCGATGGCGTGCGCGTCAAGCCCGAGCGCGAGCCGGCCCTGCTGGCC
>DATKFT010000679.1:0-1807 GCA_035544335.1 Pseudorhodoferax sp. | reverse complement strand
CTGCGCCACGGTCACCTCGCGCGTACTCGTAGGCTGTGGTGGGGCCGCTTGGCGCAGTGTCTGCTGGCGGGTTCGGGTCTCTGGGAGAGGTTCCGGGCAACGATGCCTCGCCTTGTGCTTGGCGGTCCCCACCCGGGCTTGGCCCCTTGTTCGGGCCGTTGGCAGCAGCGGCGTGGTCAGGCCGCCCGTGTGCGAGATCGTCTGCCGACGTGGGCGGTTTGGCTTGGCTCATGGCTTGCTCCTGCACGTGAAAGACTTCACTATTGGCGCCGGCCTCGCACTACCTCCGTCAGCGCTCCATCAGTCACGGTGTCGGCCGGCACGCCCAGCGGATCTCGCGCTGTCCGTCTATGTCATACCCGCATCCCCTCCAACGCGGAAAGCCCGGGCGATGTCCACGCGCGCTTGGGCCAAGGCTGCGAGCCGTTGCTGTATCTCTTCGGGGGTTGCACTTGGGTTACCGATGGACAGCCGTCCAAGATACCGTTGGCCATCCACGAGATCCGCGCGCCCGAACACGTAGTCCGGCGTGCGCTGCACGGCAATGCGGATGTCCACGCCCCGGTACAACAACGCCTGTTCCTCGACAGACTCCGCTGGTTCGACTTGCGCCGCTGTACCGGAAGGCCAGAGTCCCGATCCTGGGGATACCTTTTGCTCGATGGTCATGAGGTTGCTCCTTTCACGCTGACCGATCAACCAAGTGCGAGCGAGATAGGGGTGGTTTTCGGGGCTTCAAGGGTCTGCACAACGGCGGCGCGCTTGACGCGATAGCCACACCGGGCCACATGTAGGCGTTCTCCCACGAACTCTCGGCCGCCGCACCATTCCCGAGGACGCAGGCTCTGCCTTACGCTGTCTTCTCCTAGGGAGACCCGCATGGCTACTGCGCGTTCCATCGCCTCGCTCACGCTCAGCTTCGGCTTGGTCAACATCCCCGTTCGCCTGTACTCGGCAACGGAGTCCGGCTCGGACGTGCGTTTCAACATGCTGGCCAAGGACGGCTCCCGCCTGAAGCAGCAGTTCGTCTCGGAGAAAATGCAAAAGGTTGTGGCCCGTGCGGACATGGTGAAGGGCTACGAAGTCGAGAAGGACCATTTCGTGCTGTTCAGCCAGGACGAGCTGAAGGCACTGGAGGAAGCCAGCAGCCACGTCATCGAGATCGTCGCCTTCATTCCTGAGAAGAGCGTGGACCCGCTCTACTACGACAAGGCCTACCTGCTCGCGCCCGACAAGCGCGGTGGCAAGCCGTACCAGCTGCTCATGGCCGCCATGCGCAAGAGCGACCGTTGTGCGCTGGCCAAATGGGCGTGGAAGGCCAAGCAGTACGTGGTGCAGATCAGGCCCGCGGAGGAAGGCCTGGTGCTGCAGCAGTTGCGCTATGCCGATGAAGTGCGCATGCCCAGCGCACTTGGCATCGAGAAGGCCGACGTCAGCCGCCACGAGATGCAGCTGGCCCTGCAGCTCATCGACCAGATCGCCGAGGACAGCTACGACCCGGCCCAGTTCGAAGACGAAGAGAAGCAGCGCGTGCTGGCGGCCATCGACAAGAAGATCGCCGGAAAGCAGATCGTGGCCTCGGCTCATCCGGAAGACGCCGTGGGCGGCGGACAGGTGGTCGACCTCATGGCTGCCCTGCAGGCAAGTCTCGGCAAGCGCAAGCCAAGCGGCAAAACCTCAGCAGCTGCCGGATCGAAGGTGACCGCCCTGGCCGATGCCAAGGAACGCAAAACCGTCACACGGCCTGTCAAAGCGGAGACGCCCGCGGCGGTGGCGCCTGTCGCCTCCCGCAGCCGGTTGCGCAAAT
>DATKFT010000678.1:0-2922 GCA_035544335.1 Pseudorhodoferax sp. | reverse complement strand
GCAGCGCGAGCAGGTTGGGGTCGCGCTCGGGCGAGCGCAGGAAGTTCAGCGCGATGGTCTGGCGCACGCGGTAGCGGGCCTGCAGCGGCACCAGCCGCACGTTGGCCGGCAGCACGTTGCGCATGCGCCCGGGCAGCAGCGTGCAGCCCACACCGCCGTCCACGAGGTTCATGAGCGAGTAGATGTCGCCCGTCTGCATGGCGATCTGCGGCGTGAAGCCCGCGATGCGGAAGGCCTCGGCGAAGCTGTCGTGCGTGGCGAAGCCCTCGGCCAGGCTCAGGAAACGCTCGCCGGCGCAGGCGCCCAGGTCGACCTCGGCCAGTCCCGCATAGGCCGACTGCGCGGGCGCGGCGAAGAAGGTCTCGTCCTCGAACAGCGGCTCGGACTCGAGGTCGGCCGCGCCGGCCGGCACGGCCATGAGCGCCGCGTCGATCGTGCCCGCGCGCAGCTTGGCCAGCAGGTCGGCGTTGGAGCCCAGCACGAGCTCGGTCTGCACGGCGGGCTTGCGCTGCTTCATGCCCAGCACCAGGGCCGGCACGGCGCGGCTGGTCAGCGAGTACATGGAGCCCATGCGCAGCCGGTCGGCCGCGTAGCCCGCGATCTCGCGCGTGGCGCGCACGCCGTCGGCCAGCAGCCGTTCCATGTCGCGCGCCATCTCGGCCAGGCGCTGGGCCGCGGCCGTGGGCACGAGGTTGCGCCCCTCCTGGCGGAACAGCACGCAGCGCAGCGCCTCCTCCAGGCCATGCAGCGCGCGGTGCACGCTGACGGCGCTGGTCTGCAGGCGTTCGGCCGCGCGCGCGAGGTTGCCGGCCTCCATGAAGGCCAGCAGCACCTGCAGCTGGCGCAGCGTGATCGCGTCGTCGTCGAAGGCGGCCATGGACCTGCGGGCGCCCTACTCGACGACCACGGCCGTGCCGCTGGCCGAGACCATCAGCATGCCGTTGTCGCGCCCGAGGACTTCGTAGTCCAGGTCCACGCCGACGACCGCATTGGCGCCGGCCTCCTGGGCACGCTGCTCCAGCTCGCGCATGGCGATGTCGCGCGCGCGCTGCAGCTCGCGCTCGTAGGTGGCCGAGCGGCCGCCGACCAGGTCGCGGATGCCGGCGAACATGTCCTTGAAGACGTTGGCGCCCAGGATGGCCTCGCCCGCGACCACGCCGCAGTAGCGGGTGATGCGCTTGCCCTCGACGCTGGGGGTGGTGGTGATCAGCATGCGGTGCTCCGGTTCACAGGCGGTAGGCCTGGCGCGCCGTGGTCTCGAACACGGCGGCCTGGTCCTGCGGCGCAACCCAATGCCGCGCCGCGGCCAGCCATGCATCGTAGCGGCCCGCCAGCTCCAGCACGGGCCAGTCGCTGCCCCACAGGCAGCGTTGCGGACCGAAGGTGGCGAGCAGCCAGCGCGCGTGGCGCGCCAGCGCCTCGACCGGCGCGCCGGTGGCCGCCTCGGTCCACAGGCCGGACAGCTTGCACAGCACCGCGGTCTCGTCCGCGAGCGCCTGCAGGCCCTCTGTCCACGCGGCCCAGCCTGCGGCGTCGCCGGGGATGGCAGGCTTGGCGCCATGGTCGACCACGATGCGCAGGTCCGGGTGGCGCTCGGCCAGCCGCAGGATGCGCGGCAGGTGCCGGGCCTGGACCAGCGCGTCGAACACCAGGCCGCAGCGCGCCATGGCGGCCAACGCGGGCCGCAGGCCGCCCTGCAGGATCCAGTCCGGGTCGGCGATGTCCTGCAGCATGGGGCGCAGGCCCTTGAGCTTGCGCTGGCGCGCCAGCGTCTCGATGCGCGCAGGCGCCTGCGGCGCCAGCAGGTCGACCCAGCCGACCACGCCCAGCACCTCGGGCGCCTGGGCTGCTGCGTGGAGCAGGAACGCCGTCTCGGCCTCGGTCGGCGCGGCCTGCACGAGCACGCCACCCTGCACGCCGCAGGGCGCAGCCACGGCACGCCAGTCGGCCAGGCCCACGTCGCGGTGGATGGGGCCCAGCGCGGGCGTGAGCCAGCCGTAGTCGCCGCGGGCCAGCTGCCAGATGTGGAAGTGGGCGTCGATCATGTCAGCAGCGCCCGGCCGCCCGAAGCGGCTGACGGCCTTGCAGGCCGCGCCTCGGGGGGCTGCGGTACGCGAAGCGGTGCGCGTGGGGGCTTCATGGCGTCGGGGCTTCCTCGGGCAGCAGGCCCTGGGCGCGCAGCGCCTGCCAGAACGCGGCCGGGATGGGCCGGGCCAGCATGGCGCGGCTGTCCTGCCACTGCGCCACGTCCTGCGCGCCGGCCACGACCGTGTCCACGGCCGGGTGCGCGAGCGCAAACTGCAGCGCCGCCGCGCGCAGCGGCACGCCATGGTCGGCGCAGAGGCGCTCGACCGCGGCCGTCCGCGCGATCCAGGCCTGCGGCGCACGCGCGTAGTCGAAGCGCGGCTCGGCGCCGCCCAGCACGCCCGTGGCCAGGATGCCGGAATTGAACACGCCGCCCAGCGCCACGCGCACGCCGCGCGCCTGGCACAGCGGCAGCAGCGCCGCCAGCGCGCCATGGTCGATCAAGGTGTAGCGGCCGGCCAGCAGCAGGCCGTCGAGCTCGGCCCGCGCGAGCACATCCAGGCAGACCTGCACGTCGTTGACGCCCAGGCCGACGGCGCCCACCAGGCCTTCGCGCTGCAGCACGCGCAGCGTGGGCAGGGTCTCGGCCAGCACCTGGGCCAGCACCTGCGGGTAGGCCGCGCCGTGCGTGGCGGCGTCGCAGTCGTGCACATAGGCCAGGTCCAGCTGCGCCAGGCCCAGGCGCTGCAGGCTGTCCTCCACGCTGCGGCGCGTGCCGGCGGCCGAGTAGTCCCAGCGCTGCGTGAAGGGCAGCACGTCCACATAGCCGTTCTGGTCGCGCGCGGCCTGGGCGTCGGGCCGCAGCACGCGGCCGACCTTGCTGGACAGCACGAAGCG
>DATKFT010000677.1:0-5400 GCA_035544335.1 Pseudorhodoferax sp. | reverse complement strand
CGTAATAGCGGAGCGGATTAAGAAACTAGTAAATAACGATCTTGAAGACGCCAGCGCGCAGACGTGTGACGAATACCAGTCCGCTCTTGAAGTTCTAATGGAGGTGTTATTTTTCCTCTATAGTGTCGCACCATCGGTAGGCGCGTCATACAAGCTAAGCACAGCACTAATCCTCACCCACCGATTCTCCCAAAAGAATCTACCTCTGTCTTCACAGGAAATTTCGCAAAAACTGTATGATTTGGCAGCGGATTTACTGCTTGATCAGTGCGGAAAGCAAAATGCAGAAGGTATTGATGGATTTGTAAATTTAGAGTATCTAAACATTGCCCTGGCAATTAGAGAGCTCGGGGAGCTGCATTTACTTCCAGAGCGAGTATTGTATGAGCTTTTCATAAAAGGAAGAAAACTCGGTTACTTCACGATAATATCGTGCTTGTTTTACGTCCGAGATAATATGCAGTACAAGGCAATTCGAAGGGCTCTTATTAGAATTGCATCCAGCAAAATCGGCAATCTATCCAAGGTTTTGAGTGATAGCGAGAGCGCCCATCTGCTCCTTGATTTATTGACTTGCCCTTTTGTCCCGGAGAAAAAAAAGATTGCTTGGATTCAGGCACTTCACAAGAGTCTCAGCAAAGCACAACCCTCTTCTACCGATATGGCGAAGTATTTAGCAGCAAGTGCATCCACACATTCCCAAGTAGATTGGTCGGACATTGATCTTCTAAATTCGCTCGAAAAAAAGGAGCTAAAACAAGCTTACTAGTGGTATGATTGCTGTTGAAGGGCGACAGACTCCTCCTCAGCTCACGGGAAACCTGCGGCTGCAAGCGGCCTCCTTAAAAAGAGGCTTTTCTTCGCTTTATCAGCGTTAGCCACTAGAAATAGGGCTATAAATGATAAGGCGTTTGAGTGGTACTTTGACTGCTAGTCTTTTTGAAGTATCCACACACTCAGTCGGTCTGTTGTCCTTCACCTTTTTTCTGGCAAACTTTTTCCTGCTGGCCTGGATTTTTTTATCAAGAAATGCCCCCCCGGTCACCGCTTCTGATAAGCCACGGTATTTCTTAGCAGCTCTCTTATCGGAGAAGTATTGTTGGGAACTGGGGCTATGGGATTAGCACTTAAGTTGGCTAGCCTCGAGCCCTCACCATCCCCTCCACCAACTCCCTCCCCCCCAGCCCCAACGGCCTCTCCCGCGACCACACCACGTCCACGCAGAGCGCCATCCCGTTGTCCAGCGTCTTGAGCGGCAGCGCCACCAGCCGGCCCCGGTCCAGCCGCTCCTGCACCAGGCTGGTCGGCAGCCAGCCCCAGCCCAGGCCGGCTTCGAGCAGGCCCATCGCGGCCTCGGGGCTGTCGGTGTGCCACACGTGGCGGCCGAACACCACGCGCGGGTCGGCCACGCCGCCGTCGCGCCCGGCGATCACCACCTGGCGCGTGTTGGCCAGCTGCAGCGCGCCCAGGCCGCCCGGCTGACCGGCCTCGTCCAGCAGCGCATGGCCGGGCGCCACCACGGCCAGCAGCGTCTCGTTGCCGACCTGGCGGAAGGCCTCGCGCCCGTCCAGCCGCGGGCGCTCGAACACCAGGGCCAGCTGCGCGCGGCCCGTGTGCAGCATGGCCAGCGCGTCGGCCTGGGGCGAGACCAGCACCTCCACGTCCAGCAGCGGGTGCTCGGCCGCCAGCTGCGCGAGCGGGCCCGTCCAGCGCGACGACAGCAGCTCGGGCGTGATGGCCAGCGTGAGCCGCTCCTCCAGCCCCTGTGTGAGGGCCAGCGCATGCGCGTCCAGCGCGCGCAGCTGCTGCGCGATCTGCCGGGCCTGCGGCTCCAGCGCACGCGCGGCGGCCGTGGGCCGGGGCTCGCGGCCGCTGCGGTCGAACAGCGGGATGGCCAGCTCGGCCTCCAGGTTGGCCACCGCCATGCTGACGGCCGAGGGCACGCGGCCCAGCGCCCGGGCCGCGGCGGAAAACGATCCCTGGTCGAGCACGGCCAGGAACAGAACGACGTTGTCGGAGGTGAAGACCATGACCGCAATCTATCAGCCAAACTGACATGAGTTGACTTTTTCTTTCAGTCCACGGCGCATACAGTGCGCGGCATGCAAGGAATCAAACGCAAAGTCGTCTATGTCAGCCTCTACGAAGGGATCGCCATCCTGTGTGCCAGTGTGGGACTGGCCGCGCTGTCCGGTGCGGGGGCCGCGACGTCCACGGCACTGGCCACGGTGTGCTCCGTGATCGCGGTGGTCTGGAACCTCGTGTTCAACACGCTGTTCGAGACCTGGGAGAAGCGTCAGCCCGTGCGCGGACGCTCGCTCAAGCGGCGCATTGCCCATGCGCTGGGCTTCGAGGGCGGCCTGGCCGCGATCCTGGTGCCGCTGTTCGCCTGGTGGCTCCACATCGGTCTGTGGGAGGCCCTGGTGTTCGATGCAGCGCTGCTGCTGTTCTTCCTGGTCTACACCTTCGTCTTCAACTGGGGCTTCGACCGCGTGTTCGGACTGCCGGCCTCGGCGGCCACGGCACAACCGGCCTGAGGGCCACCGGCTGGCCGGGAACGGTGCCGCCGCAAGCGCGCCCCCCACCCGCCCCCCGTCAAGCCCGGCGCAGCACCATGTGCAGCGCCTGCTCCGTGGCCACGTGCTCGGCCACGGCAAAGCCCAGGGCCGGCAGGTCCAGGCCCTGCAGCAGCGACTCGCCCTGGCCCAGCAGCACGGGCGACTGGGCCAGGTGCATTTCGTCCACGAGACCCGCCTGCAGATATTGGCGCACCGTGGCCACGCCGCCGCCCAGGCGCACGTCACGGCCCGCGGCGGCGGCACGCGCGCGCTCCAGCGCGACGTGGATGCCCTCGGTCACGAAATGGAAAGTGGTGTCACCGAGCGCCAGCGGCGCACGCGCATGGTGCGTGAGCACGAAGACATCGCAGTGGTAGGGCGGCTCCTCGCCCCACCAGCCCCGCCAGCTCTCGTCGGGCCAGGGGCCGCGCACAGGGCCGAACATGTTGCGGCCCAGGATCCAGGCGCCCACGTTCTCGAAGCCGCGCCGCGTGTAGGCATCGTCCACACCGGTGCTGCCGCCCGGCTGCCCCTGCATGCGGTGGAAGGTCTGCGTGCCACGCATCCAGGGGTGCAGCATGCCGCCGCCCTCGCCCATCGGCTGCTCCAGGCTCTGCCGGGGGCCGGCTCCGAAACCGTCGAACGACACGCTGAAGCAGGCGACGCGAAGAAGGGACATGGCGGAACTCCTGAAGATGGTGGTGCCGCACGACGAACGGCACCGCACCGGCTCGACACCGGGCCGCCATCCAAGAACGTGTTCAAGGCGGTACGGCAGACGCCTGCGGCACGGCGTCGTAGCGCATGTCGGCAGCCGAGTGGCGCGCGATCTCGCCGCGCTGGTCGCGCTCGGCCCGGACATGGGCCGGACGCGCCAGCATGGACTGCTGCCAGGCCGCAAGCGCCGGCAGGCCGTCCAGCAGGCCGAGCCCGCGCGCGATCTTGAGGATGGACGCGCACATCAGGTCGGCCACCGAGAACGTGTCGCCCACGAACCAGTCGCGCCCATCGCGCGCCTGCTCCAGCGCGGCCAGGCGCTGCTCCGCGAGCGCCACGACGACCGGCCGCCGGGCGGCCTTCGCGGCCTCGTCGTCCATGAAGTACTCGACTTCGGCCACATTGAACAGGAGGGGCTCGACCGAGTTGAGGCCGGCGACGACCCACTGGATCGCGGCCGCGCGCTCTGGCGTGCCTTCGGCACCGATGCAGCGGCCCGCACGCATCGCGACATCGAGCACGATGGCCCCGCTTTCGAACAGCGGTGGCCGGCCCTCCTCCTCCAGCACGGGCAGCTGGCCGAAGGGCTGCAGGCCAGCCCGGTAGCGGGCCGATTTCATCGTCGGCGCGTCGACCAGCCGGACTTCGTACGGCCAGCCGACCTCGTTCAGGATCCAGCGCACGCGGTGGTCGCGCACCTGGCCGGCCGCGAACGGCGGCGCCCACTTCATGGCGGTGAGGGTGATCATGGGATGGCCTCCAAATGGTGCCGGCACGCCTTGTGGCACAGCGCGCATGCGCCGCCCTGCGGTCGGATGGTGGGTCTGGACCTTCGAGTAGAGGGCGCGCCGGCGCACGGCCGGGTCGGCACGCAGCGCATCCGCCTGCCGGCGCCGGCCGACAGGCCCGCCATGGGGCCATTGCGCCAGCGCCTACGATGGCCCCGCCGCCCCGCGCCGCACGGCACACCGCCGGCCATCCACCCAGGAGCATCCACGCATGAAAACCGCCGTCTTCAGCGCCCGCCGCTACGACCAGTCGCTGCTGGCCCAGGCCAACCAGGGTGCCGGCCACGAACTCGTGTTCATCGCCGACCGGCTCACGGCCGAGACGGCGCCGCTGGCGGCCGGCTGTCCCGCCGTGTGCGTGTTCGTCAACGACCAGCTCGATGCCGCGGTGCTGCGCCTGCTGGCAGCGCAGGGCACGCGGCTGGTGGCCACGCGCTCGACAGGCTTCAACCACATCGACGTGGCCGCGGCCGACGCGCTGGGCGTCGCGGTGGTGCGCGTGAGCGAGTACTCGCCGCATTCGGTGGCGGAGTTCGCGGTGGGCCTGCTGCTGGCCGTGAACCGCAAGATCGCACGGGCCAGCATGCGCACGCGCGACGGCAACTTCGAACTCGACGGGCTGATGGGCTTCGACCTGCACGGCAAGACCGTGGGCGTGGTGGGCACCGGCAAGATCGGCATGATCTTCGCCCGCATCATGCTGGGCTTCGGCTGCACGGTGCTGGGGCACGACACGTTCCCGAACCCGGCCTTCGAGCAGATGGGCGGGCGCTACGTGGCGCCGCAGCAATTGCTGGCCAGCGCCGACGTGGTCTCGCTGCACTGCCCGCTGACCGACGCGACGCGCCACCTCGTCAATGCGCAGGCGCTGGCCGGCGCCAAGCGCGGCGCACTGCTCGTCAACACCAGCCGCGGCGGCCTGGTCGACACCGAGGCCGCCATCGCGGCGCTCAAGACCGGCCAGCTCGGCGGCCTGGCCATCGACGTCTACGAGCAGGAGGCCAGCCTGTTCTTCCAGGACCTGTCGTCCACCGTCATCACCGACGACGTGATCCAGCGGCTGGTGTCGTTCCCCAATGTGATCGTGACCGGCCACCAGGCCTTCTTCACGCAGGAGGCCGTGGGGCAGATCATGCAGACCACCATCGCCAGCATCACGGCGTTCACGCGCGGGGACGCACTCGTCAACCGCGTGCCGCGCGGGTGAGCTACGCCAGCCGGTACTGGTCCGACAGGTCCTTGCCGCCGCGCGTGGTGTAGATGCCGGCGGCCAGCAGCGCGCCCAGCGGCAGATCGCACAGCGCGCCCACGATGTGGTGCTGCGTGGGCATGTCCTG
>DATKFT010000676.1:0-6899 GCA_035544335.1 Pseudorhodoferax sp. | reverse complement strand
GAACTCGTCGCCCGAGCTGCCGTGGATCAGCAGCACGCGGCCGTTCTTCTCCTTGACCAAGGTGGGCGCGCCGGTCATCGTGTAGCCCACCTTGTGGTCGCCGAACTTCTTGTTCCAGACCACCTTGCCGGTGTCCTTGTTGATCGCCACGACACGTGCATCGAGGGTGCCGAAGAAGACCTTGTCGCCATAGATCGCGGCGCCGCGGTTGACCACGTCGCAGCAGGGCCGGATGTCGTCGGGCAGGCGGTGCTCGTAGGCCCACAGCTGCTTGCCCGTCACCGCGTCGAGCGCGAACATGCGCGAGTACGAGGCCGTGACATAGACCACGCCGTTGTGCACCAGCGCCTGCGTCTCCTGGCCGCGCTGCTTCTCGCCGCCGAACGAGAAGCTCCAGGCCGGCACGAGCTTGGCCACGTTGCTGCGGTCGATCTGCTTGAGCGAGGAGAAGCGCTGGCCCTTCAGGCCCATGCCGTAGGACAGCACGTCCTTGGGCGTGGCGTGGTCGTTGGCGATGTCCTCCCAGCCCACGGTGGGGCTGTCGGGCTGCGCCTGCGCGGCGCTGGCCAGCAGCAGGGCTGCGGCGATGGCGATGGTGGTCTTGTGCATGGATGGTCTCCTCGGTGGTTGGATTGGTTTCAATCGGGCTTCTTGGTGTCGACGTAGCTGCGGATGGCCCAGATGGCTTCCTGCGTGAAGATGTCCTTGAACGGCGGCATGTAGACCCGTCCGTCGCGCGTGCGGCCCTGCACCACGGTGGACAGGAAGTACTGGTCCATCTCGACCATGCAGGCCTTGTCGGGCTTCTTCGCGTCGCCGCAGTCGGCGTTGAGCTTGCGCAGGTCGGGCGCGATGCCGCCGGACTTGGCCTCCAGCCCATGGCAGCGCGCGCAGTTGGCGTTGTAGGCCGAGCTGCCGATGCGCACGGCCTCGCCGTTGGCCGCGGCCTTGCTGCCGGTCGGGCTGTAGGGGTTCTGGTCCAGCGGCTTGTCGCCGAGCGGGGGCAGGGTGTGGGTGTCCACGGCCTGCGGGGCCATGTCGCCGTGGGCGAATACGCCGCCGGCGATGGCCAGGGCCAGGGCGGCCAGGAGGGGGCGTGTGGTCTTCATGGTGTGTCTCGTCGGTAGCGCCCGGCCGCCCGAAGCTACCGATGCGCCCCCTCGGGGGGCAGCGATACGCGCAGCGATGAGCGTGGGGGCTTTGATGTTTTCGGGCATGCGGCGGCCACGCCTGGCGCGATGCGCGCCAGGCCGGCTTGTCGCCGGGGGCTCAGCGGATCAGAAGAAGCCCAGCTTGTTCTCGCTGTAGCTCACCAGGAGGTTCTTGGTCTGCTGGTAGTGGTCCAGCATCATCTTGTGGTTCTCGCGGCCGATGCCCGACTGCTTGTAGCCACCGAAGGCCGCATGCGCGGGGTACTGGTGGTAGCAGTTGGTCCACACGCGGCCGGCCTGGATGCCACGGCCCATGCGGAAGGAACGGTTCATGTCGCGACTCCACACGCCCGCGCCCAGGCCGTACAGCGTGTCGTTGGCGATCGCGAGCGCCTCCTCCTCGTCCTTGAAGGTGGTCACCGAGACCACCGGGCCGAAGATCTCTTCCTGGAAGATGCGCATCTTGTTGTGGCCCAGGAACACCGTGGGCTGCACGTAGTAGCCGCCGGCCAGGTCGCCGTCCAGCCGGGCGCGCGCGCCGCCGGTCAGCACAGCCGCACCTTCCTGGCGGCCGATGTCCAGGTAGGAGAGGATCTTCTCGAGCTGCTCGCTGGAGGCCTGGGCGCCGATCATGGTGTTCGGGTCCAGCGGGCTGCCCTGCTGGATGGCCTTCACGCGCGCGACCGCGCGCTCGATGAAGCGCTCGTAGATCGATTCCTGCACCAGCGCGCGCGAAGGGCAGGTGCAGACCTCGCCCTGGTTCAGCGCGAACATCGCGAAGCCCTCGAGCGCCTTGTCGAAGAAGGCATCGTCCCGGTCGAGCACGTCGGCGAAGAAGATGTTGGGGCTCTTGCCGCCCAGCTCCAGCGTCACGGGGATCAGGTTCTGGCTCGCGTACTGCGAGATCAAGCGGCCCGTGGTGGTCTCGCCCGTGAACGCGATCTTGCCGATGCGCGGCGAGGAGGCCAGCGGCTTGCCGGCCTCCACGCCGAAGCCGTTGACCACGTTCAGCACGCCGGGCGGCAGCAGGTCGCCGATGATCTCCATCAGCACGAGGATGGACACCGGCGTCTGCTCGGCGGGCTTCAAGACCACGCAGTTGCCGGCCGCCAGCGCGGGGGCCAGCTTCCACACCGCCATCAGCAGCGGGAAGTTCCAGGGAATGATCTGGCCGACCACGCCGATGGGCTCGTGGAAGTGGTAGGCGTAGGTGTCGTGGTCGATCTGGCTGATGCCGCCTTCCTGGGCGCGGATGCAGCCCGCGAAGTAGCGGAAATGGTCGATGGCCAGCGGCAGGTCGGCGGCCGTGGTCTCGCGGATCGGCTTGCCGTTGTCCCAGGTCTCGGCCGTGGCCAGCACCGCCAGGTTCTCCTGCATGCGGTCGGCGATCCTGTTCAGGATGTTGGCGCGCTCCGTCGTCGAGGTCTTGCCCCAGGCCACTTTGGCGGCATGGGCGGCGTCCAGCGCGCGCTCGATGTCGGCGGCCGTGGAGCGCGGCACCTCGCAGAAGGGCTTGCCCGTCACGGGCGTGACGTTCTCGAAGTACTGGCCCTCGGCCGGCGCGACCCACTGGCCGCCGATGTAGTTGCCGTAGCGCTTCTTGAACGGCACCGTGGTTCCAAATCTGCCGGGTTCGAGCATGTCCATGTTGACTCCATCTGTTCTGTGTTCCGCCCCGCGACATGCGGTGGCTGGCACCAAGGAGTGCAAGCGGCGGGCCCGGCGGGACTGGGACAAACACCGAGGGCTCCTCCAGAGGGCGGCCCGCGCGGCGCGGGGCGGCGCGCCGCAAATGGCGACAGCCGCCATGCGCAGCCGGCGACGTGCTTGTCGCGGCTTGCGACAGCCTTGGGGTTTGGGAGCCCGTGCGCGGCGCGAACGGCGACGGCCTATGGACGTAAAGGAGGCAGAGGAGGCAGAGCGGAGAAAGAGCGCAGGAGAGGGGCGCGCGGCCTCATCGTCCCGGCATGGCCCTAGTAGAGCCGGATCGCGCCGTCGAAATGCCAGGTGCGCCGGATCTCCACCACGTCGAAGTCGCGGGCCAGGTTGGGCGGGAACTGCGGGTAGTTGGCCTGGGCCTGCACGATGCGCCGCACGGCCTCGTCGATGGCCGCGACGCCGCTGGCGCGCTCGAAAACGATGGACTCCACCGAGCCGTCGCGGCGCACGGCGACCGTCACGACCGGCGGCTGGTGCGGCTGGCGGACGAGCTCGCGCAGCTCGTCGAAGGTCATGTTGAGTTCGATCTTGCGGCTCCAGGCGTCGCCGTACAGGCGCAGCTCCTCGTTCGGGTTGCCACGCCCGAGGATGCGGCCGCGCCTGGCATTGCTCCACGACGCACGCAGGTCGGGCCCGGAGCGCGCCGCGGCGTCGGCCGCCGCGCGCTGGTCGGCCTCGGCGTTGAGCTGGCGCGCAATGGCACGCAGCCGCTCCTCGCGCTGTGCCTCGTAGGCGCGTGCCGCCTCGCGTTTGGCGGCTGCGCGCTGGTCCGCCTCGCTCAAGGCCGGGGCCTGGCGCTGCTCGGCCTGCTGTCGGGCGGCGGCGTCCTGCGCGGCGGCCTGCGCACGCGCGGCGTCCTGGCGTGCTGCCTCGGCGCGTTCGGCGTCCTGGCGCGCGGCTTCCTGCCGGGCCGCTTCGGCTCGGGCGCTCTCCTGGCGTGCTGCCTCCTGCTGCGCTGCCGCCTGGCGGGCGGCTTCGGCGCGCTCGGCCTCCCGGCGTTCGGCTTCCTGCCGGGCGGCCTCTGCTCGGGCGCTTTCCTGGCGTGCTGCCTCCTGCTGCGCCGCCGCCTGGCGGGCGGCTTCGGCCTGTTGGGCCTGCTGGCGCACGGCCTCCTGCCGGGCCGCTTCGGCGCGCTCGGCCTCCCGGCGTTCGGCTTCCTGCCGGGTGGCCTCGGCTCGGGCGCTTGCCTGGCGCGCGGCCTCCTGCTGCACCGCGGCCTGGCGGGCGGCTTCGGCCTGTGCGGCCTGCTGGCGTGCGGCCTCCTGCCGGGCTGCTTCGGCGCGCTCGGCCTCCCGGCGTTCGGCTTCCTGCTGCCGGGCAGCCTGGGCCCTCGCGCTTGCCTGGCGCGCCGCTTCCTGCTGCGCCGCCGCTTGCCGGGCGGCTTCGACGTGTTCGGCCTCTTGCCGGGCGGCCTCGGCCTGGGCGCTGGCCTGGCGTGCTGCCTGCTGCTGCGCGGCGGCTTGGCGGGCCGCTTCGGCCTGTTCTGCCTGTTGGCGCGCGGCCTGCAGCAGGGCCGCTGCGGCGCGCTCGACCGCCAGGCGTTCGGTTTCCTGCCGGGCGGCTTGCGCCCGTTCGGCCTGTTCGGCCTGTTGGTGCGCCGCCTGCAGCCGTGCCGCTTCGGCCTGCTCGGTCTCCCGGCGCTCGGCTTCCAGCCGGGCGGTCTCGGCCCTGGCGCTTGCCTGGCGCGCCGCGTCCTGCTGTGCGGCGGCCTGCCGGGCGATCTCGGCCCGCTCGACCTGTTCGGTCTGTTCGGTCTGTTCGGCTTGTTCGGCTTGTTCGCGCTCGGCCTGCAGCCGCGCCGCTTCGGCCTGCAGGGCGTCCCCCCGGGCCGCCTCGGCCTGGGCCGCCAGCGCGCGGGCGGTCTCCTGCTGCAGGGCCTGCACGAGTGCCGCCTGCTGGCGTTCGGTTTCGCGCCGCGCCATGTCCTGGCGCTCGGCCTCCTGCCGCGCCTCGGTGTGCGCTGCGGCCTGCGCCGCTTGCCGCGCGGCATCCTGCGCGGCGGCTTGTTCGCGTGCCTGCTGCTGCCGTGCCGCGTCCAGCGCGTCCGCGGCCTGGCGTTCCATGTCCAGGCGGGCCGCTTCGGCCTGCGCTGCCAGCGCGGCTTCGCGGCGCTGCGCTTCGCGCGCGGCGGCCTCGGCACGCCGCGCCACCTGCCGCGCCTCCTGCGCGCGCCGGGCGGCCGCGCGGCTGGCCTCGGCACGCTGCTGCGCCTCGGCGCGCGCGGCCTGGGCCTGCGCTGCCTCCAGGCGCGCCTGCCGTGCGGCCTCCTGGCGGGCCTCGGCCTGCGCGATGGCGTTCCGGGCCTCCTCGGACGTGATCGCCACGACCGTGGCGCCGGACGCGGAGGCGGGGAGCGGCTCGCTTGCCGAAGCGGGCGCGGGCTCAGGGCTGGGTGCAGACATCGCCGTGGGTGCCGCGTCGGGTTCGGGCGGTGGGCTGGCGGCTGCGGTCACTGCGCCCGTATCCGCCGACGCCGGGGCCACCGCCTCGGGAGCCGCCGATCCGGGCGCCCGCTCCGGGGCCAGCACCACACGCAGCACGGGCTCCTCGCCACGCCGCTCCTGCCAGGGCAGGCCCAGGCCCGGCCAGCCGAACTCCGCGCTGCCGAAGGTCAGGCTCAGCAGCAGCGCATGCACGAGCAGCGAGGCCAGCACACCACGACGCAATGCCGCGTCCGAGCGGCGCCAGGACCGCGGCAGCCGCTGCTTTTCGATGGACGGGGACTCCGCTGGGACCGACACGTGTGCTGTTTTCGCCTCCGGGCGACGCGCCCGGGACTGTGGATCTGGCCGCGACTGTAGTCGCACCCGGGCCCGCACCCCGGGGAAAGCGCCCAGAAGATTCGCGCTTTGCGACACGCCGTGCGCGCGCCGTCCCCCTAGGATGCGGCGCAAACCCGAAAGGCGCCGATGCGATTGGTGTTGCTCTACATGCTGTGTGTGCTCCTGCCCGCCTTGCCAGCGCGGGCCGCGGACGACCCCTTGCGCTCGCCGCTGTGGAATGGCATGCGCCAGCGCATGCTGGGCAGCGATGCCGTGGTGTTCGATGCGCGCGTGCAGGTGCGCATGCCGCCCAGCGCCGAAGACCCGATGGCCGTGCCCGTGGAGGTGCGCTTCGACGGCCTTTCGGACGTGGAGCGTGTGCGCGTGTTCGCCGACCTCAATCCCATCCCGCAGGTGCTGGACTACTGGCCCGGCCGCGCGGGTGGGGCGCTTGCGCTGCGCATCAAGGTCGAGCAGTCGACGCCGGTGCGTGCGGCCGTGCGCACGCGCGACGGCGTCTGGCATGTGGGCGGCGCCTGGGTGGCGGCCGCGGGCGGTGGCTGCACCATGCCCAGCCAGGGCAGCGCCAATGCGGCCTGGCAGGAGCGCCTGGGCGAGGTCTCGGCGCGGCTGTGGCCGCGGCCCGAGGGCGCGAGCCGGCTGCGGCTGCGTGTGGTCCATCCCATGGACACGGGTCTGGCCGGCGGCATCCCGGTGTTCCATCTGGACCGGCTCGCGCTGCGCGGCGCGGCAGGGCAGGAGCTCGTGCGGCTGCAGCTGCACGAACCCGTGGCCGAGAACCCGCTGCTGAGCCTGGACCTGCGCTACCGCGGCCCCCTGCGCATCGAAGGCAGCGACACGCAGGGCAACCGGATCGCTGGAGAAGCGGCGCCATGACGCGCCCTGTTCTGGCCGCGCTCGCCATGCTGCTCTGCGCCGCGGCCATGGCGCGCGACTTCCCAGCACCCCAGCGCGTGGCCGACGGCGTCTACGTGCTCGAAGGCGCGCGCGAGCATTTCAGCCGCGCCAACGCGGGCGACATCGCCAACACGGGCTTCATCGCCACGCCGGCCGGCGCCGTCGTCATCGACACGGGCGCCTCGCTGCGCTATGGCCAGGCCCAGCGTGCGGCCGTGCGCGCGACCACGGGCCGCGACGCGGTGCAGGTCTACATCACGCACGCCCATCCCGACCATTTCCTGGGCAACCAGGCCTATGCCGACCTGCCCGTGCACGCGCTGTCCGCCACCGCCGCGCGCATCGCGCA
>DATKFT010000675.1:0-4504 GCA_035544335.1 Pseudorhodoferax sp. | reverse complement strand
GAAGGCCTTGGCCGCCGGCAGCAGCGGTGCGCTGTCGCTGTGGATCAGGCCGATGCGGTAGGACGGCAGCGGCTCGCGCACGGGGATCTGCTGCAGCGCGCTGTCCAGGCCGAAGCGCGCGAACAGCAGGCGCGGCAGCGCGCACAGCATGTCGCTTTCGAGCAGCAGCGCGTGCAGGCCCCAGTTCAGGCCGCTCTGTGCGGCCGGCCGCGGCGCAGCCATGCCGAGCGCGCGGTAGGCGTCCAGGATGGACGCGCCGGGGCCCGCGGCATCGGGGCCCGTGACGATCCAGGCGCAGTCGGCCAGTTCGCGCAGCGAGCGCGCACCCGCGCGCGGGTGGCCGCGCCGCCCGGCGACGACCAGATCGTTGCGGAACAGCTGCTCGCAGACGATGTCGCCGTCCAGGCCCTGGTCCGGCACGGCCGTGACCGCGAAGTCCAGGCGCCCGCCGCGGATGGCCTCGATGTGCTCCTTGTAGATGCCGTCCACCACGTTCACGCGCATCGCCGGCATGGCGCGCTGCAGCTCGACCACGGCCGGCGGCAGCAGCAGCACGGCCGGCGTGGCGGAGGCACCGACCGCCAGCGCACCCTCCAGCTTGCCACGCAGCTGGGCGATCTCCTCGCGCGCCTTGTGCGCCTGGTCGTCGATGGCGCGGGCGCGCTGCAGCAGGGCGTGGCCGTAGTCGGTCAGCGCCATGCCGCGCGAGCCGCGCGTGAGCAGCGGCACGTGCAGCTCGTGTTCCAGCGCCGCCAGGCTCTTCACGAGCGCGGGCGGCGAGACCTGCAGCTTGCGCGCTGCGCCACGCAGGCTGCCGGTGTCGGCGATGGCGACGAAGTCGCGCAGTTGTTGCAGTTTCATGGAGATGCGGGCCGGGCAGGGGTGTAAACCATTGGCGAACGATACGCAACTTTTGACTCCTGTTCAGCAACGCCGCAAACGCCGACCATCCGGGGCAGAGACAACTTCCAGCGGACGAAGATGACGGTGCAAGACCACCTGGGCCAGGATTTCGGCTCGTATTCCGACCTGCTGCGCCTGCAGGCCACCGAGCGACCCGGCCATCCGGCCCTGGTGCTGGATTCGGAAACCCTGGACTACGCGGCGCTGGACGGCCTGGCCGACCGCATCGCCTGCGGCCTGCAGCGCGCGGGCCTGGCGCCGGGCGCGGTGGTGGGCCTGTGCGCCGCCACCAGCCTGCGCTACGTGGCCACGCTGCTGGGCTGCCTGCGGGCCGGCCTGGCCTTCGCGCCGCTGTCGCCCACGCTGTCGACCGCGCAGCGCGAGGCCATGCTGGCCGATGCGGGCGCGGCGCTGCTGTTCGCCGATGCGGACCTGCCGTGCGGCGCAGGCGGCCCGCGCCGCATCGCGCTCGACGACGACGGCTGGCTGGCTGGCGCCGGCCAGCCGGCACCGGTGCAGCCGCAGCCCGGCTGGTTGTTCAACCTGATCTATTCCTCGGGCACGACCGGCCAGCCCAAGGGCATCGCCCAGCCCTGGAGCATGCGCTGGGCGCACCTGCAGCGCGCCGCGCACAACGGCTACGGGCTGGAGGCGGTCACGCTGTCGGCCACGCCGCTGTACTCCAACACCACGCTGGTGTCGGTGCTGCCCACGTTGGCGCTGGGCGGCACCGTGGTGCTCATGCGCAAGTTCGACGCGGCCGCCTACCTGGCGCTGGCCGAGCGCCACCGTGCCACCCACGCCATGCTGGTGCCCGTGCAGTACCAGCGGCTGCTGGACTGCCCGGACTTCGACCGGCGCGACCTCTCGTCCTTCCGCATGAAGTTCTGCACGGGCGCGCCGTTCAAGGCCGCGCTCAAGGCCGAAGTGCTGCGGCGCTGGCCCGGCGGGCTGGTCGAGTCCTACGGCATGACCGAAGGCGGTGGCCGTTGCGAGCTGGCGGCCCATCTGCACCCGCACAAGCTGCACACGGTGGGCCGCCCGGTCGAGGGCCACGACATCCGCGTCATCGACGATGCCGGCACCGAGCTGCCGCAGGGCGCGAGCGGCGAGATCGTCGGCCACGCGCCGGCCATGATGCAGGGCTACCACGGCATGCCCGAGCGCACGCGCGATGCGGAGTGGTTCGATGCGGGCGGCAAGCGCTTCCTGCGCACCGGCGACATCGGGCGCTTCGACGCGGACGGCTTCCTGGTGCTGGGCGACCGCAAGAAGGACATGATCATCTCGGGCGGCTTCAACCTGTACCCCTGCGACATCGAGGCGGAGCTCAACCAGCACCCGGCCGTTGCCGAATCGGCCGTGGTCGGCGTGCCCTCGCGCCAATGGGGCGAGACGCCCGTGGCCTTCGCCGTGCCGCGGCCCGGGGCGAAGGCCGAGGCCACCAGCGCGCAGGCGCTGCAGCAGTGGGTCAACGCGCGCGTGGGCAAGACGCAGCGCCTGGCCGACCTGCAATGGCTGCCCAGCCTGCCGCGCAGCGAGATCGGCAAGGTGCTCAAGCGCGAGCTGACGCGGCAGTACGCCGAGGCCCATCCCGAAGACACACTCTGATCCGTTCCCGCCTTCACCACACACCAAAGGAGACACACCATGAACGACTTCCGCCGCCAACTGTGCGCCGCTGCCGGCCTGGCCCTGTGCGCTGCCGCCGCGCCGGCCGCGTTCGCGCAGGCCTGGCCCGACCGGCCCCTCCAGCTCGTCATTCCGTACCCGCCCGGCGGCAGCGCCGACCTCGTGGCGCGGCCGCTGTCGATCAAGCTGCAGGAGCGGCTGGGCCAGCCCGTGGTGCTGGAGTACAAGCCCGGTGCGGGCGGCACGCTGGCCTCGCAGTACGCGGCGCGTGCCAAGCCCGATGGCTATACCTTCATCATGGTGCTGGCCGCGCACGCCATCAACGCGAGCCTGTACCCCAAGCTGCCCTACGACACGCGCAAGGACTTCGCGCCGGTCTCGCTGGTGGCCAACCTGCCGCTGCTGGTCACGGGCAGCAGTTCGCTCAATGCGCGCACGGTGCCCGAGCTCATCGCCGAGGCCAAGGCCAACCCGGGCAAGATCACCTTCGCCTCGGCCGGCAACGGCAACACCAGCCACCTGGCGGCCGAGTACTTCAGCACCGCGGCCGGCGTCAAGATGACGCATGTGCCCTACAAGGGCAGCGCACCCATGGTCAACGCGCTGCTGGGCGGCGAGGTGAATCTGGCATTCGACAGCGCCTCGACCTCGCTGCCGCATGTGAAGGCCGGCAAGCTGCGCCCGCTGGCCGTGACGGGCGACCGCCGCATGCCCATGCTGCCCGAGGTGCCGACCATGCAGGAGCTGGGCGTGCCCAACTTCGTCGTGAACGGCTGGTACGCCATCCTCGCGCCGGCGGGCACGCCGGCCGACGTCACCGAACGGCTGAGCCGCGAGATCGCCAGCGTCGTGGCCCAGCCCGAGATCCGGGCCCAGCTGGAGGCCAGCGGCTACCAGCTCGTGGGCTCCACGCCGGCCGCGCTGGGCGCGCACATCGACGCCGAGCTCACGCGCTGGGCCAAGGTGGTCAAGGACTCGGGTGCACGCATCGATTGATGCCCCGTTGGGCCGGCTTCGCCACCCGTGGGCGCTTGCAATCGGCACAAGGCCGGGCCCGCGCCTCCCCCCCCCGGCGCTCAGGCGCCGTCCAGCACCGGCACCTGCAAGCCCAGCTTGAGGCAGCCCAGCGCCACCGAGGTGTGGAAGCGCCGCACGTTCTCGTCGCCGCGCAGCAGCCGGTCGGCCAGCGCGTCGTAGTCCGCCATGGACGCGACCGTGAGGACCAGCAGGTAGTCGGCCTCGCCCGTGATCGCGTAGCACTGCTGCACGGCGGGCTCGGCCGCGATGCGCTCGTGCAGGGCGGCCGTGCGCCGCGGGTGC
The DNA here is from genome assembly GCA_035544335.1 of Pseudorhodoferax sp. GTDB lineage: Bacteria > Pseudomonadota > Gammaproteobacteria > Burkholderiales > Burkholderiaceae_C > Pseudorhodoferax. The sequence continues at coordinate 649 of DATKFT010000675.1, read as the reverse complement.
TCGTCGTGCACCTGCACCTCCACCACCAGCGTGAGCGGGCGGCCGAGCTTGGCCGCGTCGAGCACGGCGACCTCGGCGCGGATCACGCCGATCTCGCGCAGCCGCTGGATGCGGCGCTGCACGGCGGGCGCCGACAGGTGCACGGCCTGCGCGATCAGGCGCTGCGGCACGGTGTTGTCGCGCTGCAGGATGTCCAGGATGGCCAGGTCGAAGCTGTCCAGCGCGTCTGGGGCTTTGGGTGGCATGGTGCGAGCGAAACTTGCGTTTGAATGGGGAATTGACAGCAAAAAACGCGCGGTTGGCGCAATACATTCTCTCCAATGTTGTCGAATCGCCATGCCTTTCTCGTTCCCTTCCTGGCCATCCTGGGCGCCGTGAGCTTTCTGGGCGTGGGCACCTCCTGGGCCAAGCTGAGCCTGTTCCCGCTGATCGGCGCGCAGGGCACGACGGCCGTGCGCGTGGGCCTGTCGGCGGTGGTGCTGCTGCTGTTGTGGCGGCCCTGGCGGCGGCTGCCCAGCCGGGCCGACCTGCGCGTGGTCGCGTGCTACGGCGCGGCGCTCGGGGTCATGAACCTCGCCTTCTACATGTCGCTGCGCACGCTGCCCTTCGGTGTGGCCGTGGCCATCGAGTTCTCCGGGCCGCTGGCGGT
>DATKFT010000674.1:0-6156 GCA_035544335.1 Pseudorhodoferax sp. | reverse complement strand
GCTCAACGCGCTCGGCGAGCTCGCGGCCGGCATGGCGCACGAACTGAACCAGCCGCTCACGGCGCTGCTGGCCAACACGCAGGCGGCGCGCCGGCTCGTGGCCGAAGACCCGCCCGAGATCGCCACGGCCCGCCAGGCCATGGACCAGGCCGTGGACCAGGCGCGGCGCGCGTCCGAGGTCGTGGGCCGGCTGCGGCGCGCGGTCGAGCGGCCCGAGCTCGGTGCGGCCTTGCAGGCCGTGGACCTGCCGGCCGCCGTGCGCCGCGCGCTGGACCTGCTGGAGCCCGAACTGCAACGCCGCGCCGTGGTGCTGGAGCTGGATGGCGCGGCAAGCGGCCTGCAGGTGCGCGCCGACCCCGTGGCGCTGGAACAGATCGTGCACAACCTGCTGCTCAACGCCTTGCAGGCGCTGGAACAGGTGCCGCCCGACCAGCGCCGCCTGGCGCTGACGCTCGCACGCGAGCAGGCCGAGGCGGTGCTGGCCGTGCAGGACAGCGGACCGGGCCTGGCGCCCGAGGTGCTGCCCCATGTGTTCGAGCCCTTCTTCAGCACGCGCCAGGGCGGCCTGGGCCTGGGCCTGTCCCTGTGCGAAAGCCTGGCCCAGGGCATGGGCGGCAGCCTCAGCGCGGCCAATGCGAAGCTGCGCGGCGGCCTGTTCCGGCTGCGCCTGCCGCTGGCCGAAGGTGGTGGCGCATGAGCATGACGGCGCCCGGCCCCAGCCAGCCGCTGGTCCACCTGATCGACGACGACGCGGCCGTGCGCGAGGCCTTGTCGCTCCTGATCGGCACCATCGGCCTGCGCGTGCAGGCCTGGGCCGATCCCGAGGACTTCCTCGCGCGTTTCGAGCGCGCGGCCATCGGCGCCATCGTGCTGGACCTGCGCATGCCCGGCACCAGCGGCCTGGCGGTGCTGCAGCGCCTGGCCGCCGAGGGCGTGGACCAGCCCGTCATCATGCTGACCGGCCATGGCACGGTGGAGCTGTGCCGGCGCGCGTTCAAGTCCGGCGCGGCCGAGTTCCTCGAAAAGCCCGTCGACGAGGACCTGCTGATCGAGGCCTTGCAGAGCGCCGTGCGCCAGCATGTGCGTTCGCGCGAGCGCGTGCAGGCCGACCGCGCGGCGCGCGAGCGCTATGCCCAGCTCTCGCCGCGCGAGCGCGAGGTGCTGGGCCTCATCGTCGAAGGCCTCACGAACAAGGAGATCGGCCGCGCGCTCGCGCTGTCGCCGCGCACGGTGGAAACGCACCGCGCCCACCTGTTCGACAAGCTCGAGGCCGAGTCGCTGGCGCTGCTGATCCGGCGCTATGCGGCGCTGGTCGATGGCGAGGCCGCTGCGTAGTTCTACGGAGTTCTGAGGGGCCTGGGGGCGTAGCCGTCCGCATGGCGGCGCGGCGGCTGCATTCCTACAGTGGCGGCTCTTTCCTTGGAGACCTTCCCATGATCGCCGTCAGAACCGTTTTCGCCGCCAGCCTGCTGGCCATTGCCGCCCAGGGCGCCTTGGCCCAGGCCGTGCGCACCGAACGCAACATCTCGCTGGAGCTGGCCAACCAGGTCGCCGCGGCCGCGGTGGCCGCCTGCGCCGCCAACGGCTATGCCGTGGCCGCCACCGTGGTCGACCATGCCGGCGGCGTGCGCGCCGTGCAGCGCGCCGACAACGCGGGCCCGCACACGCTGGCGTCCAGCGAACGCAAGGCCTGGACCTCGGCCTCGGCCAAGAGCCCGACCCAGGCCATGATGGAGGGTGCGCAGAAGAACCCCGGCGCAGCCAACCTGGTCCACCTGCCCGGCTTTTTGTTGCTGGGCGGCGGCGTGCCGATCAAGGTCGGCAACGAGACCATCGGCGCGGTCGGCGTGGGCGGTGCGCCGGGCGGGCATCTGGACGAACAGTGCGCGGTGGCCGCCATCGCCAAGGTGCAGGACCTGCTGAAGTGAAGACCGGGCTGGCCTGTGCACTGGCCATGGCGCTGGCCTGGGCTACCGGCGCCCTGGCCCAGACTGCGCCGAGCGCGGCCGAGGCGGCGCGCTACACCGGGGCCCTGGCCGCGGCCCAGCGCGGCGACCTCGCGGTGCTGGAGCGGGCCACGCCGGCCGAGCTGCAGGCCCGCGACGAACATGGCCGCACGGCCCTGCACGTGGCCACCTTTGTGCGCCAGCACGCGGTGATCCGCCGGCTGGCCGCGGCCGGCGCGGACCTCAATGCGCTGGAGAACGACCGCTACGACGCGGTCACGGTCGCCGCCGTGGCCGACGACGAGGACACACTGCGCCTGCTGCTGTCCTTGGGTGCGAGCGCCAAACAGGTCACGAGCCGCTACGACGGCACGGCGCTGATCGCCGCGGCCCATCTGGGCCATGCCGGTGTGGTGCGCCAGCTCATCGCGGCCGGTGCGCCGCTGGACCATGTCAACAACCTGCACTGGACGGCCGCGATCGAGGCCGTGGTGCTGGGCGACGGCGGGCCGCGCCACCAGGACACGCTGGCCGCGCTGATCGCGGCCGGCGCCGGCCTGCAGCTGGCCGACCGCCAGGGGCTCACGCCGCTCGCGCTGGCCCGGGCGCGCGGCTACACGGCCATGGTGGCCCAGTTGGAGCGCGCCGGCGCGCGCTGAGGCTCAAGCCAGCGTCACGCGCGCGAACTTGCGCTTGCCGACCTGCACCACGTAGGTGCCGGCTGCCAGCTTGAGGCCCTTGTCGCTGACCACGCTGGAGTCCACGCGCACGCCGCCGCCGTCGATCAGGCGGTTGCCTTCGCCCGAGGAGGCGGCCAGGCCGGCGGCCTTGAGCAAGGCACCGATGCCCATCGGCGCACCGCTGAGCTGCACCTCCGGGATCTCGTCGGGCACGCCGCCCTTGCTGCGGTTGATGAAGTCCTGCTCGGCCGCATCGGCTGCCTGGGCGCTGTGGAAGCGTGCCGTGATCTCCTTGGCAAGCGCGACCTTGGCGTCCTTGGGGTTGCGCCCGCCCTCGACCTCGGCCTGGAGCTGGGCGATCTCGGCCTCGCTCTTGAACGACAGCAGCGTGTACCAGCGCCACATCAGGGTGTCGCTGATCGACAGCACCTTGGCGAACATGGTGTTGGGCTCTTCGGAGATGCCGATGTAGTTGTTCTTGCTCTTGGACATCTTCTCCACGCCGTCCAGCCCTTCGAGCAGCGGCATGGTCAGGATGCACTGCGGCTCCTGTCCGTATTCCTGCTGCAGGTGGCGGCCCATGAGCAGGTTGAACTTCTGGTCGGTGCCGCCGAGCTCCAGGTCGCTCTTGAGTGCCACCGAGTCGTAGCCCTGCATGAGCGGGTACAGGAACTCGTGCACGCTGATCGGCGTGCCGGCGTGGAAGCGGTCGTGGAAGTCGTTGCGCTCCATCATGCGCGCCACCGTGTACTTGGCCGCCAGCTGGATCAGGCCGCGCGTGCCCAGCGGGTCGCTCCACTCGCTGTTGTAGCGGATCTCGGTCTTGGACGGGTCCAGCACCAGGCTGGCCTGCTGGTAGTAGGTCTGGGCGTTGGCCTCGATCTGCTCGCGCGTGAGCGGCGGGCGCGTGCTGTTGCGCCCCGAGGGGTCGCCGATCGTGGTCGTGAAGTCACCGATCAGGAAGATCACCTGGTGGCCCAGGTCCTGCAGCTGGCGCATCTTGTTGAGCACCACGGTGTGGCCGATGTGGATGTCCGGCGCGGTCGGGTCCAGGCCCAGTTTGATGCGCAGCGCTTGGCCGCTGGCCTCGGACTTCTGCAGCTTGCGCACCCAATCGCTCTGAGGGATGAGCTCGTCGCAGCCCCGTAGGCTCACGGCCAGGGCTTTTTGTACACCGTCACTCAGCTTATCGGGGGCGGTTGCAGCAGTGTCCACACTTGTATCCATAAGGGTTTTCCATTTGTTGCGGGCTGGTGACGTCGCTATACTGCGCCCGGAATTTCGTCACGATTCTAGGTTGCGCTGTCGGACGAAAACCCGAGTCAATGCAGTCCGCACTTGTGGATTCGCCGCTTCTTTTTTCCGCCGTTCAGGGGATTGTCTTTTGAAAAACGGGCTGGCCGCCGTTCTCGATTCCGCTGTGTCCTTGCTGCAGCGCCACCCCAAACGCTTGACCGCTGCGCTGGCCACCGTGCTGCTCTGCGGCGGTGGCGGGGCATTCGCCGTGGCTTCGCTGGGGCCGGACATGGCCGACGTGCCGGTCCGCCAGCTCACGCACAGCGTCACGCCGCTGGCGCTGGAAGAGCAGGTCGAGGCGCTGGACCTGCACCGCTTCAACCTCTACCGCACCGAGACCTCACGCTCGAGCGACACCGCCCGCTCCCTGCTGGACCGGCTGGGCATCGCCGACGCCGCCGCTGCGGCCTACCTGAGCCGCGACGCGCTCGTGCGCCAGAACCTGCTGGGCCGTGCCGGCCGGCTCGTGACGGCCGAGGCCGCCGACGACCACAGCCTGCAGCGGCTGAGCATGCGCTGGATCACGAGCGCCGACGCGACCGAGTTCCAGCGCCTGGTCATCGAGCGGACGGCGGACGGTTTCAGTTCGCGCGTCGAGAAGGCCCCGCTGCTGGCCAGCAGCCAGCTGGCCAGCGGTGTGATCACGAGCTCGCTGTTCGCCGCGACCGATTCGGCCGGCTTGCCCGACGCCGTGGCCTCGCAGGTCGCCGAGATGTTCTCGGGCGACATCGATTTCCGCAGCGCGCTGCGCAAGGGCGACCGCTTCTCGGTGGTCTACGAGACGCTGGAGGCCGATGGCGAGGTGCTGCGCGCCGGCCGTGTGCTGAGCGCCGAGTTCGAGAACAAGGGCAAGGTGTTCCAGTCCATGTGGTTCCAAGAGCCCGGACAGAAGGGCGGCTACTACGGTCTGGATGGCCAGAGCCTGCGCCGCGCCTTCCTGGCCTCGCCCATGGAGTTCTCGCGCGTGACCAGTGGCTTCGCCAACCGCTTCCATCCCATCCTGCAGAAGTGGCGTGCCCACCTGGGCGTGGACTACGGCGCGCCCATGGGCACGGCCGTGCGCACGGTCGGCGACGGCGTGGTCGATTTCGCGGGCGTGCAGAACGGCTTCGGCAACGTGATCTATGTGAAGCACCGCAACGACATGGTCACGGTCTATGCCCATTTGTCGCGCATCCTGGTCAAGAAGGGCCAGCGCGTGGAGCAGGGCGACCACATCGGCGCGGTCGGCATGACGGGCTGGGCCACGGGCCCGCACCTGCATTTCGAGTTCCGCGTGAACGGCCAGCACCAGGACCCCATGGTCATGGCCAGGCAGGCCGAGGTCGGCACCGTGTCGGCAGCGGCCAAGGCCGCGTTCGAACGGCAGGCCGCCGTGATGCGCCAGCAGCTCTCGTCTGCGGCCGACATCCAGCAGGCCAACGCCCAGTAGGTCCGTGCGGGCCGATCGTTTCATCGGCCTGATGTCCGGCACCTCGCTGGACGGCGTGGACGGAGTGCTGGCCGAAACCGCCGGCACCGGGCTGCGCGTGCTGGCCCATGCCAGCGCGCCCTTCGACGCTGCACTGCGCGCCGAACTGCTGGCCTTGAACACCCGCGACGGCCGCGACGAGCTGCACCGGGCCGCGCTCGCGGCCAACGGCGTGGCGCTGGCCTACGCCGGTGTGGTGCACGGGCTGCTGCAGCACAGCGGCCTGGATGCGCAGGCCGTGCGCGCCATCGGCGCGCATGGCCAGACCGTGCGGCACCAGCCCCAGGCCCACGACGGCGTGGGCTACACGCTGCAGCTGCTCAACCCCTCCTTGCTGGCCGAACGCTGCGGCATCGCCGTGGTGGCCGACCTGCGTTCGCGCGACCTCGCGGCCGGCGGCCAGGGCGCGCCGCTGGTGCCGGCCTTCCACCAGGCGCAGTTCGGCCAGCGCGATGCCGCGCTGGCCGTGCTGAACCTGGGCGGCATCTCCAACCTCAGCGTGCTGCCACCGCTGGGCCAGGATAGCGCCGTGCTGGGCTTCGACTGCGGCCCGGGCAATGCGCTGCTGGACCTGTGGTGCCAGCGCCACCGCGGCCAGCCCTACGACGCCGACGGCGCCTGGGCGGCCAGTGGCCAGGTGCATGCGGGCCTGTTGGCCGCCTTGCGGGTCGAACCCTATTTCGCGCTGCCGCCGCCCAAGAGCACGGGGCGCGACCTGTTCCACGCGGACTGGCTGGCGGTGCGGCTGGCACCGTTCGCCGAC
>DATKFT010000673.1:0-2037 GCA_035544335.1 Pseudorhodoferax sp. | reverse complement strand
AGGGCGCCTGGGCAGTGGTGGCGGGCGCTTGTGCATGCGCTGGCAGCAAGCCCAGCAACACTGTCAGCGAGACAAGACCATGGGCGGCCGGTCGCAGAAATCGCTTCATCGACCCATCATAATCCAGGCCGTTCAGCCCCTTTGCCCATGCCAGAACTGCCAGAAATCGAAGTCACGCGCCGCAGTTTTTCCGAGCGCATCGCCGGTGCCACCGTGACGGATGTGCGGCTGGGCAAGCCGCTGCGCTGGGGCCTGGGCTGCGCGCCCGAGGCCCTGGTCGGTCGCCGCGTCGAGGCCGTGCGCCGGCGCGGCAAGTATTTGCTGCTGGACCTGGACCACGGCCTCTTGCTGCTGCACCTGGGCATGTCGGGCAGCCTGCGCTTCGATCTGCAGATGCCGCCGGCCGGGCCGCACGACCATTTCGACCTGGAAACCTCGCAAGGGCTGCTGCGCCTGCACGATCCACGGCGCTTCGGCGCCGTCGTGCATGCCGACAGCGCGCAGGCACCCGAGGCCGTCAAGCTGCTTGGGCGCCTGGGCGTGGAGCCGCTGGACGACGGTTTCGATCCGCAGGTCTTCCATGCCGGACTGCGCCAGCGCGCCGCACCCATCAAGCAGGTGCTGCTGTCCGGCGAACTCGTGGTCGGCGTGGGCAACATCTACGCGTCGGAGGCGCTGTTCCACGCCGGCATCCGCCCGACCACGCGCGCGCGGCGCCTGGGCGCGGTGCGCGCGCGCAGGTTGCATGCGGCCGTGCGCGAGGTGCTGGCACGCGCCGTCGAACGCGGCGGCACCACGCTGCGGGACTTCTCCAACGCGTTCGGCGAAACAGGGCATTTCCAGCTGGAAACCATGGTCTACGACCGGGCCGGCCAGCCCTGCCGCATCTGCGGCACGCCGATCCGCATGCTGCGCCAGGGCCAGCGCTCCACGTTCTACTGCCCGCAGTGCCAGAAGGCATGACGGGCGTGGATCGCGTGAAGGACCCGAGGGGCGTTGCGGCGGCCGACGCGCGCGCGCCTGGCTGGGCCGCAGGGCAGGTCGTGCGCTGGCAGGCCAGCCACGGGCGGCATGCGCTGCCCTGGCAGAACACGCGCGATCCGTACCGGGTCTGGCTGTCCGAGATCATGCTGCAGCAGACCCAGGTGGCGGCCGTGCTCGGCTACTACGCGCGCTTCCTGGAACGTTTCCCCGATGTGCAGGCGCTGGCCCAGGCCAGTGAAGACGATGTCTTCGCGCACTGGGCGGGCCTGGGCTACTACAGCCGTGCGCGCAACCTGCACGCCTGCGCACGCCAGGTCGTGGCCTTGCACGACGGCCAGTTTCCGCGCACGGCCGAGGCGCTGCAGACCCTGCCCGGCATCGGCCGCTCCACGGCCTCGGCGGTCGCGTCCTTCTGCTTTGCCGAGCGCGTGGCCATTCTGGACGGCAACGTCAAGCGCGTGCTGACGCGGCTGCTGGGCTTTCGCGACGACCTGGCCGAGGCCCGCAACGAGCGCGCGCTGTGGGCGCTGGCGACCGAGCTGCTGCCGCTGGACGATCTGGCGCAGGCCATGCCGCGCTACACCCAGGGGGTCATGGACCTGGGGGCCACGGTCTGCACCGCGCGCAGCCCCTCGTGCCTGCTGTGTCCCTTGCAGGCGCGCTGCGTGGCGCGGCAGCAGGGTCGGCCAGAGGACTATCCCGTCAAGACGCGCAAGCTCAAGCGCAGCCGCGCCAGCTGGTGGCTGCTGTGGGCCGAGGACGCCGAAGGCCGCACCTTCATCGCGCGCCGGCCGCCCACGGGCATCTGGTCTGGTCTGCATTGCCTGCCGGTGTTCGAGGACGAGGACGCGCTGCTGGCGGCCCTGCCGGCCGGGGCCCGCGCCCAGGTTCAGGCGCTGCCGGCGTTCACGCATGTGCTCACGCACAAGGACCTGCTGTTGCACCCCGTCCACGTGCAACTCTCGCAGGACGACCTGCCGCGCGAGGGTCAGTGGCTGTTGCCCGGCAAGCTGGCAGGCATCGGCCTGCCGGCCCCGGTCAAAAAACTGTTGA
>DATKFT010000672.1:0-8646 GCA_035544335.1 Pseudorhodoferax sp. | reverse complement strand
ACTTCCCTGAAGACATCCCGGTCACCATGGACGCGCAGATCCAGAAGGCCGTGGACTGCTACAACGCCGGCGCCACGGTGCTGCACCTGCACGTGCGCGAGCTGGACGGCAAGGGCAGCAAGCGCCTGTCCAAGTTCAACGAGCTGGTGGCCGGCGTGCGCAAGGCCGTGCCGCAGATGATCATCCAGGTCGGCGGCTCCATCAGCTTCGCACCCGAGGACGAGGGCCAGGCCGCCAAGTGGCTGTCCGACGACACGCGCCACATGCTGGCCGAGCTCGATCCCGTGCCCGACCAGGTCACGGTGACCGTCAACACCTCGCAGATGAACGTGACCGACCAGGCCGAGGACGCGGACTTTCGCGGCACCTCGCGCGCCAACCCGGCGCTGTTCAACGCCTACAAGGAGATGACCGTGCCGGCCCAGCCCGGCTGGGTCGAGGAGCATGTGCGCCGGCTCACGCAGGCCGGCATCCAGAGCGCCTTCCAGTGCTACAACCTGAACAGCTTCGAGTCGGTCGAGCGGCTCATGCGCCGCGGCTTCTACAAGGGCCCGCTGGTCATGAACTGGGTGGCCATCGCGGGCGGCATGGACACGCCCAGCGTCTACAGCCTGGCCAACTTCGTGCGCGCCGTGCCCGACGGCGCCGTGCTCACGGTGGAGAGCAATGTGCGCAACGTGCTGCCCGTCAACATGATGGGCATCGCCATGGGGCTGCATGTGCGCTGCGGCACCGAAGACTGCCTGTGGAACCAGCAGCGCAGCGCCAAGGCCAGCACCGTGGCGCAGATCGAGCAACTCGTGCGCATCTCCGAGGAGTTCGGCCGCCCGATCGCCACCGCGCGCGAGGCGCGCGAGATCAGCCGCATCGGCCAGTTCTACGACACGGTGGAAGAGAGCCTGGCGGCGAACGGTTTCGCGCCCAACCGCAATGGCGGCAACCAGGGCTTTCTGCGCAAGACGGCTTAAGACGCGGGCGGGATGTCGGCCTGCTGCCGACGCCACTGCGAGACGCTGGTGCCGAAATTGGCGCGAAACCAATGGCTGAAGCTGCTGGGCGTGGCAAAACCCAGCAGGCCCGCCACTTCACCCAGGGCCTGCCGGCTTTCCAGCAGGTGCCGGCGGACCAGTTCGGCGCGGACCCGGTTGAGCAAGGACGAAAAGGTCTGCTGCTCTGCGCTCAGGTGCCGGTGCAGCGTGCGCCGGTCCACGCCCAGGTGGCGTGCCACCTGCTGGGCCGTGCAGCGCCCGCCTGGCAGCAGGGCCACGATCAATGCCGTGCAGGCGGCCTGCATGCCGTCGGCTCGGCTGCCGAGTGCCGCTTCCAGGTGGTCGCGCGCGAAGCGTGCGGCACCGTCCCCGCAGGGCGTGCGCAGCAGCTGCAGGTCGGCCAGCGGGCACAGGAGTCCGTTGAAGCCCTGGTCGAACAGCGGCACCAGGCCGAAGAAGGCCCGGTGTGTCGCCAGATCCGCCGGCGCGCGGTGCATGAAGCTGACCTGCTGCGGCCGCCACTGCGGGCCGATCAGCGCGCGCAGCACGCGGAACACCATGCCGGTCGTCAGCTCCATGGACTGGCGGGTCGCCAGGCCTGCGATGGGCAGCAGTTCCTGGCGGACCAGCACGCTGGCGCCCGCATCCTCGATGCGCACCACCATGCCGGAGCTCAGCAGCTTCAGGTAGCGGCACAAGGTGTCCAGCGCCTGGCGTGGCGTGGGCTCGTCCATGAGCACGAGGCCGATCGGTCCCAGGTTGGCGATGCTGCGCCGCGCCGCGAGCCGCAGGCCGAAGTCCTCCGCGCCCGTGGCGCGCGCGGTGCGCTCCAGCAGTTCGCGCACGCTGGCCAGCGGGATGCGGGTCTCCGGGTTGTCGAGCAGGCGCGCCGACAGGCCCGCCGCGCGCAGCAGGGCCGCCGGGTCATGGCCCAGCGCGCGCACGAGTTCGGCATAGCCGCTGAGGCTGGCGCTGCGGATCAGGCAGCTGCTGCTCGGGGGCATGCCCATGGCGCCGTCTTCCGTGCGCGGATCCGCTCAAGGCACGAGGACCGTGGCGCCCGTGGTCTGGCGCGATTCGAGCGCGCGGTGCGCCTCGGCCGCGTCGGCCAGCGCGAAGGTCTGCTGCGGGGCGCTGACGATGCGCCCGGCCAGCACATGGCCGAACAGCTCGCGTGCCATGGCCAGCATGTGCGCGCGCGGCTGGATGTAGTGCAGCATGGCCGGCCGCGTCATCCAGATCGAGCCCTTGGCCGCGAGCAACTGCGAGTCGACCACCACCGAACCCGAGGAGGTTCCATTGCTCACGAGCTTGCCGCGCGGCTGCAGGCAGTCGAGCGAGGCCATCAGCGTGTCCTTGCCCACCGAGTCGTAGACCACCGGCACGCCCTGGCCACCGGTGATCTCCTTCACGCGCGCGACGATGTCTTCGCGCGAGGTCACGATGGTGTGCGTGCAGCCGTTCGCGCGCGCGATGGCGGCCTTCTCGTCGGTGCTCACGGTGCCGATCATGGTCACGCCCAGCGCGCGCGCCCACTGGCAGGCGATCAGCCCGACGCCGCCCGCCGCCGCGTGGTAGAGGATGGTCTCGCCGCCCTGCAATGGAACCACCTGGCGGAACAGGTACTGCGCCGTCATGCCCTTCATCATCAGCGTGGCCGCCGTGCGGTCGTCGATGCCATCGGGCAGGGGGATCAGCACCTCGGCCGGCATCACGCGCGCCTGCGCATAGGCACCCTGCGGGCCGATCAGGTAGCCGACGCGGTCGCCGGGCCGGATGTCGCTCACGCCGGGGCCCACGGCCTCGACCACACCGACCGCGTCCGACCCCAGGCCGTTGGGCAGGGCCAGCGCGTAGCGGCCCGTGCGAAAGTAGGTGTCGATGAAGTTCAGCGCGATGTAGCTGTGGCGCACGCGCGCCTGGCCCGGGCCGGGATCGCCGACCTCGACGTCCTCGAGCCGGAGTACTTCGGGGCCGCCGGTTTCATAGAAGCGGATGGCTTTGACCATGGTGCGTGTGTCCTGTGGAGTTCGACAATTCGGCAATGAAGGCCTGCGCGTCGGGCCATGCGCCATGGCCGGATGCAGGGTTGAGGTGGCCGACCGGGCCGAGGTCGGCCAGGCGGGCGCCCCAGGCTTGCGCCATGCGCGCCACCTGCTCGAAGCGCGCCAGCGGGTCGTTGCGGCTGGCGGCAACGATGCAGGGGAAGGGCAGGGGCGCCATCGGCACCGGCAGCCAGCCGCCATGCTGCAGTGCTTGCAGCGGTGGGTAGCCGGGCGGCACGGGCTGGTCGAGTTCGGGCGGCGTGGCGAGCAGGGCGCCCTGCACGGCGCGCCGCGTGTGGCGGGCCCAGTGCGCCACCGCCGCGCAGCCGGCGCTGTGCGCCACGAGCACGAGCGGGCCGGCGATGGCCCGGGCTTCCCGTTCGATGGCGGCCACGCGCGCGGCGCGGTCCAGCCCCGCCCCCGTGCGCCCCATGGGCGGCACGCTGCGCACGCGCGGCAGCTGCGCAGCCAGTAGCGTCTGCCAGTGCGCCGGCACATGGTCGCGCAGCCCGGGAACGATCAGGACGGTGGGGGCCACGTCAGTTCAAGCGGATGTTGAAGGCCTTGACGATCTCGCCGTTGCGCTCGTATTCCAGGCGCACGTCCTCGGCCGCCTGCTGCAGCGAGCGCGGCTCGGCGATCGGCTCGAAGCCGGTGTTGGCGTAGCGCGCGCGCACGGCCGGCAGGGCGTTGATCCTGGTCAGCACCGCATGCACCTTCTCCAGCAGCGCGGGCGGGGTCTGGGCCGAGGCGAACACGCCGGCCCAGTTGCTGAAGTCCAGCTCCGGGTAGCCGAGCTCGGCCATCGTGGGCACGTCGGGGTATTCGGCCATGCGGCTCTTGTAGGCCACGGCCAGCAGCTTCACCTTGCCCGCCGCGATCAGCGGCTTGGATGTGACCGAGCCGTCGAACATCAGCGGAATCTGGTTGCCCATGAGCTGCGTCAGCGCCGGTGCCGACCCGGGGAAGGCCACGTGCGCCATGTCCAGTCCGGCCTTCTGGTTCAAGATGGCGCTGGCGTACTGCGAGCTCGTGCCCGGGCTGTAGGAGGCGACCGAGATCTTGCCGGGATGGGCCTTCACGTAGGCGATGGCTTCCTTCGCATCCTTGGCCGGGAACTGCGGCGAGGCGATGAACAGCAGGGTGGAGCGTGCCATCTGCGCGATCGGCTTGACATCCTTGAGCGGGTCGAAGCCGCCCTTGAGCACGTGCGGCGCCTCGGTCAGCACGTTGGTCACGCTGACCAGCAGCACCTGGCCGTCCGCCGGCTGCGACAGCATGTACTTGATGGCCACGGCACCGCCCGCGCCGGGCCGGTTCTCGACGATGACGGGCTGCTTGATCTCCTGCGCGAGCTGGTCGCTGATGATGCGCGCGAAGACGTCGATGGTGCCGCCCGGCGGCGCGGGCACGATGAGCCGAACGGGCTTGTCCGTGAAGGCCCGGGCCACGCCCGCGCCCAGCGCGGCGGCGATGGCCAGCATGGCCAGCAGGGGCGCGCGGCGGCGCATGCGCAGGGATGTACCTTGGGCTTCGCCTGCGCAGCGAGCACCTTCGGGCGGCCGGGCGGTGCTCATGCCGCCTTCCGCAGAAAGCCCTGCTGGCGGCCCGGTGCGTTGGGCGCGAAGCCGTTGGCGGCCAGCGTCTCGTCCACCGTGTCGTAGAACTGGCCGATGCGGCAGATCTCGCGCGCCTGCCGGGCCGTGGCGACCGGCCGGCCCAGCTCGCCGGCGATGCGCACCAGCTGCTCGATCTGCCGGGCCGTGCCGATCTTGGCGCTGCGCTGCTGGTTCCACAGGTTGTCCTCGGTGCCGCAGCGCACGTGCAGACCCATGGCGATGCCCATCATGTTGACGGGCAGCACGTTGAGCACGGAGCTTTCCACCGTGAGCACGGCGCCGTCCGGCACGCCGCGCACGAAGTTGGCCAGCGTGTAGACGTTGGGCGAATCCATGCCGCCGCCGATGGCCACCCAGTTCAGCACGAGGGGACCCTTGTAGATGCCGCGGCGCATGAGCCGCTCGACCGACTCGAAGCTGTTCTGGTTGTAGCACTGGAACGCGCTCTGGATGCCGGCGGCCGAGAGCCGGCGGATGTGCTCCTCGGCCCAGCCGGGCTGGGCGGGCACCGTCATCTCCTTGTAGGCGTTGAAGACAGCCGGGTCCTGCAGCGAGATGCCTTGCACGTCGCGGTCGTCGAACTGCTCCAGGAAGTTCATCTGCGAGGTATTGATGGTCACCGTCACCTGGTCGGGCACGGGATCGAGCTCGGCCAGCATGTGGCGCGTGTCGTCGCTGAGCCATTTGGCGGCGGCACCGTCCGTCTCGGGCGCGAAGCTGATCGAACCGCCGACCTGGATGATCATCTCGGGCACGCGCGCGCGCACCCCGGCGATCAGCTCGTTGAACTTGGACAGGCGCTTGCTGCCCTTGCCGTCCAGCTCGCGCACATGCAGGTGCAGCACCGTGGCGCCGGCGTTGTAGCAGTCCACTGCCAGCTGGATCTGCGCGTCCATCGTCACCGCGATCTCGCCCGGGAAGTCCGAGGGAAGGTAGGACGGCGCGTAGGGCGCGGCGGTGATGATCAGTGGCTGCATGTTCTCGGGGAACAGGTGGCCGTCGAGGAAGTTCATGGCGGTTGTCTCCTTGGGGATGCGGTTCAGAACGTGGGCGTGCCGACGATGCCGGCGCGCTCCATCTTTCGGTGGCATGGGGGGTAGTCCATCACCGCGTAGTGCTGCGTGGCGCGGTTGTCCCAGATGGCCACGCTGCCCGGCTGCCAGCGCCAGCGCACCTGGTATTCGGGGATGGCGGCCTGGGCGATCAGGTACTGCAGCAGGTCGGCCGCGCCGCGCGTGAAGTCCTGGCCCACGCGCACGTTGGCCGGGGTGTGGAAGTTGGTGAAATGCGTCGTGAAACCGTTGACGAACAGCACCTTCTCGCCGGTCTCGGGGTGGGTGCGCACCACCGGGTGCTCGGCGTCGGGGTACTGCGCCTTGAGCGCCAGGCGCTTTTGCGTCGGCATGGCCGCGCCGAAGGTGCACTCGATGCTGTGGCGCGCGCGCAGCGGCGCGATCAAGTCCTTCAGGTGCTGCGGCAGCCGCTCGTAGGCCAGCGCCATGTTGGCCCACATGGTGTCGCCGCCCACGGGCGGGCATTCGATGCAGCGCAGCACGCAGCCCATCGCCGGTGCATCGCGCCAGGTGCCGTCGCAATGCCAGGAGTTCTCGTAGCGGTCGTTGGGTTGCTCGGGCGTCTTGTAGATGCGCACCAGGCCCGGGTGCTCGGGGTCGCTGCCCGCCACCGGGTGGTCCTCGAGTGCGCCGAAGCGGCGCGCGAAGGCCACATGCTCGGCGCGCGTGATCTGCTGGTCGCGCAGGAACACGACCTTGTGCTGCAACAGCGCGGCCTTGATCTGCGCGAACAGCGCGTCGTCCCGGGCCGCGTCGGCCAGGTTGACGCCGTTGATCTCCGCGCCGATGGCGCAGGTGAGGGGTTCGATGCGCACGCTTGTCTCCCGCGGGTCGTTCTGTTGTTCCTACTGTAGAAAACCCGTGCCGGCACGTGCTGTGCATTTCATGCCACCGCTTGTGCACTTGGTGCCAGAATCCCGTCCACCACGACGGGAGGCAGGACATGGTCACTCTGGTGAGGGCAGCGGCGCTGACGCACTTTGCCGAGGTCATGCGGCAGCTCGGCGGCGACCCCGACCGGGCGCTGCGCCAGGCCGGCCTGCGGCAGGCACAGATCCGCGAGCAGGACCAGCTCATCGACTCCTCGGTGGTGGGCCGGCTGCTGGAGGACGCGGCCCGGAGCACGCACTGCGAAACGTTCGGCCTGCGGATGGCGCAGTCACGCCAGCTCTCCAACTTCGGCGTGGTCAGCCTGCTGCTGCTGCACCAGCCCACCTTGCGCCACGTGCTGACCACCTTGATCGAGCACGTGCACTTGCTGAACGAATCGCTGGTGATCCAACTGGAGGATGCGGGCGAGTTCGTCGTCCTGCGCGAGGAGTTCGTTTCGCCCCATCCCAAGCGGCAGTCCATCGAGCTGGCGATCGGTGTGCTGTTCCGTACCTGCGAGGCGCTGTTGCAAGAGCGCTGGCGGCCCCAGAGCGTGTGCTTTCGGCACGGGGCGCCGGCCGATACCGGCGAGCACAAGCGGCTGTTCCGCTGCCGCGTGGACTTCGATGCCGAGTTCAATGGCATCGTTTGCCGATCCACCGACCTGGACGCGCCGAACCCGCAGGCTGACCCGGTGCTTGTGCGCTATGCCAAAAAGATGGTGGACACTGCGCCGAACGGCCGTGAGGCGACGACGGGCCAGCAGGTGCGCAAGGCCATCTACCTCATGCTGCCGACAGGCAACGCCACCTGCGCCTGCGTGGCCCAGGGGCTGGGGCGCAGCATACGCACGCTGCAGCGCGAACTGGACGAGGAGGGCCTGAGCTTCAGCGTCCTGCTCGACGAGGTGCGCCACGAACTCGCCCAGCGCTACATGGCCAACCCGCGCTACAGCGTCGGCCAGATCTCGGCCATGCTTGGCTATGCCAGCCACAGCACCTTCACGCGCTGGTTTTCCGCGCGCTTCGGCTGTCCGCCGCAGGCCTGGCGTTCGACGCAGGCAGGGACCGAGGGCGCACTGCGGATGCGGCGCCGGATGCAGCGACCCCGCCGCGTGGCAGAAATGCCCCGCTGATGGGCGCATCTGCCGCCGTCCAGGCGGCCGCGAACATGTCACGCACCAGCCGAAGCCTGCTCAAGAAAGCTGACGCGCCAGACGCGGTCACATGCGTAGGGCCAGGCGATCACGCTGCACTGTCATCGCCAGCAGCCTGGATGCTCAGCGTGTTGACAGCGATGTGGAGACCTCCTGCGCTGCCCGCAACAGGCGTGCACCCAAGGTCTCGGCGTCGAACAGGCTGAATGCCTCTTCCTGGAAAATCAGCGTCATGCTGCCGGCGACGTCCTCGTCGCGGTGGAAGACCGGCGCCGCGATGCCCACCAGGCTGCTGTCGACCTCGCTGCGGCTGATCCAGTAGCCGTTGCGCTTGATCGCCTGCAGTGCCTGCCAGAACGCCAACCAGTCCGCGCCGATGGCCTGGCAGTCCGGATCGTCCGCGTTGTCGGCCCAGATGCGGCGCAGGCGAGCCCGGCTCAGGGCCGCCAGGATCACCTTGGAACTGGAGCTGCGGAAGGTCGGCACCGACGTGCCCCGGCCATAGGTCACCAGTTGCAGCGCTTCCTCGCTGCCGCACTGGTAGATGTTGATGATCTCGCTGCGGTAGACCGTGGCCAACAGGCCGGTCGCGCCGACCGCCCGCGCCAGCTGCGCCAGCACCTCCTTGCCGGCGTTCAGCAACGGGTCCGATTCGCGGATGCGGTGGTCCAGCTGGATGATGCGCGGCCCCAGCGTGAACCTCCCGCCGATGCTGACCAGCAGGCCAGCACTCGACAGCTCCTTGGTGTAGCGGTAGCAGGTCGTGCGCGCCAGCGCGAGCGCCTCTGCGATCTCCTCCGCGCTCATGGTTTCGTGCTCTCGCGAGAACAGGTCGAGGACGGAGAGCATGCGGGTCAGGCTGGACATGGATCTTCTGGGTATCGGTGGCGCGGC
>DATKFT010000671.1:0-4148 GCA_035544335.1 Pseudorhodoferax sp. | reverse complement strand
GGCCGAACGCGGCGGTTCGGCGGTGTCGGAAGTGGTCAGCACGATGCAGGGCATTTCGGCCAGCTCGCGCAAGATTTCCGAGATCGTGTCGGTGATCGACGGCATTGCGTTCCAGACCAACATCCTGGCGCTGAACGCGGCCGTCGAGGCCGCGCGCGCGGGCGAGCAGGGCCGGGGCTTCGCCGTGGTGGCCGGCGAGGTGCGCAACCTCGCGCAGCGCAGCGCCGAGGCCGCGCGCGAGATCAAGGGCCTGATCGGCACCAGTGTCGACAAGGTGGCCGCGGGCGCCAGCCTGGTCGCCAGCGCGGGCAGCACCATGACCGAGATCGTGGCCTCGGTGCAGCGCGTGAGCGACGTGATCGGCGAGATCACGGCCGCGGCGTCCGAGCAGTCCTCGGGCCTGGGCCAGGTCAATTCCGCCGTGGGCCAGCTCGACCTCATGACGCAGCAGAATGCGGCGCTCGTCGAGGAGTCGGCGGCTGCGGCCGAGAGCCTCCAGGAGCAGGCCGCACGCCTGACCGGGCTCGTGGGCCGCTTCCGGCTCGCGGCCGCCTGAGACCGCGCCCGCTGCCGGTCGGCTGCGGGCGGCGCGGCGCAGTGCCGTGACCCACGGATCTTTTGTGTGAAGTTTTTCCCTGGGGTTAACCCTCGGTCTGCTTCGACATCAAAAGTCCTATAGTTAGAACTATGAGAGAAGGCGCCGCCGGCGAGGCATTCCAGCACAGCAAGCAGCCGCTGTACCAGCAACTGGCCACGGTGTTCCGCCGCCACATCGAGACCGGTGTCTGGCCACGCGGCGAGCGCATGCCCACCATCGAGGCGCTGATGGCGCAGTTCGACATGGGCCGCGTGACCGTGCGCTCGGCGCTGGCCGAGCTCATGGCCGAAGGCCTGGTGTCCAGCGCACGCGGGCAGGGCAGCTTTGTCACGCCGGCCCAGCCCGATGCCGACATCCGCTTCAACCTGGCCTACACCTGGGACGACCTGGTCGAGTTCGGCAAGCACAGCGCGCTGGAGGTGGTGACCGAGAGCGCCAACAAGGAGCAGTCGCTGCCGGCCTGGTGCCAGCACGAGGGCGTGCTGGCCGAGCGCTACCACTGCCTGGAGCGCGTGTACCTGCGCGGCGAGGTGCGCGTTTGCTTCAGCCTGGTCTACCTCGCGTCCGACATCTGGCAGCGCTGGCGCCACAGGTTCAAGAACCGCGCCATCGCCACCGTATTCGGTGAGACGCCCGAGCTGCAGCTCGGCGAAGGCCTGCAGACCGTGACCATCATCTCGGCCGGCGACGACAGCGCAGCCAACCTGCGCATTCCGGTCGGCTCGCCGATCGCCGAGGTGATCCGGCGCGTCTACGCGCCCGACCGCCGGCTGCTGTACTGGTCGCGCGTGCACTTCCCGAGCAAGTACGTGCGCATGGACTTCCAGCTGCGCTGAGCGCTTTCTTTTGTTCTTCGGCCGGCGCAGCCTGCGCCGGCCTGTCTTTGTTTTTCATCCAAGGAACCACCATGTCCCGACGACATCTCCTGACCCGCGCCGCCGCATGCCTGCTGGCCGCCACCGGCCTGGCCACGTCCGCCTTCGCGCAAGACGCCTATCCCAGCCGCCCGATCACGCTGATCGTGCCCTACGCCGCCGGCGGCAGCACGGACCAGCTCGGTCGCGCGCTGGCCGAAGGCCTGTCGCGCGAGCTCAAACAGGCCGTGGTCGTGGACAACAAGCCCGGCGGCAACGGCACCATGGGCGTGCTGCAGATGAAGCGCTCGCAGCCCGACGGCTACACGCTGACCATGGTGCCGCTCAGCGTGTTCCGCCAGCCCTACCTGCAGACCGTGAGCTACCACCCGCTCAAGGACCTCAGCTACATCGCCACCGTGGCCAACTACAGCTATGCGATCGCGGTGCGTGCGGACGCCAAGTGGAAGACCATCCAGGACCTCGTCAACGACGCCAAGGCCAACCCCGACAGCATCGCCTACGGCAGCTCGGCGCTGTACAGCACCAACCACCTCGTGATGGCCGAACTCGGCCGCGAGACCGGCGTGCGCTGGACCCACGTGCCCTACAAGGGCGACTCGGAGGCGCTCACGGCGCTGATGGGCGGCCATGTGCAGGTGGTCTCGTCCACGAGCACGGTGCTGCCGTTCGCGCAGTCCGGCAAGATGCGCGTGCTGGCCACGGGCGGCGAGACGCGGCCCAAGGACTTCCCCGACGTGCCCACGCTCAAGGAAGCCGGCTACCCCGTGGCGCTGGCCTCGCCGCTGGGCATCGGTGGCCCGGCCGCGCTGCCCGAGGCCATCGTGCAAAAGCTCGACGCCGCGATCGCGCGCGTGCTCAAGGACCCGGCCTTCATCGGCCAGACCGACAAGCTCGGCATCGAGCTGTTCTACACGGGCCACAGGCAGTACGCGCAGTACGCCCAGCAGGCCAGCGTGCAGGAGAAATCCATCATCGGCCGCCTGGCCGGCGAGGTGCAGAAGTGAGCGCAGCACTGACCCTGGCCGGCCGCGCCTTCGTGCCGGGCCAGGACCGCGTGGCTGTGCTGGGCGGCGGTGTCATGGGGCCGGGCATCGCGCTGAGCTTTGCCGAGCAGGGCTTCGCCGTGGACCTGTGCGAGCTGCGCGAAGACCTGGTCGCGCGGGCGCTGCACAGCCTGCGCGACGCGCTGGCGCTCAAGTGCGAAGCGGGCCTGGCCGATCCGGCGCAGTCCGAGGCCGTGCTCGGGCGCGTGCGCGGTGTCGTGGGCGCCGTCCAGGCGCTGGCGCAGGCCCGGCTCGTGATCGAAGCCGTGTCCGAGAACCGCGACATCAAGCGCGCGGTCTACGCGCAGGTCGTGGCTGAAGCCGCGCCCGACACCGTGGTCTGGAGCAACACCTCCACGATGGACGTGTTCGCGCTGGCGCCCGAGGCCCTGCTGCCGCGCCTGGTCGTGGCCCACTGGTTCGCGCCGCCGCACATCCTGCCGCTGGTCGAGGTCGTGGGCGGCGATGCCACCGATCCCGCCACGCTGGACGACTGCGAGCGCGTGCTCAAGGCCCTGGGCAAGACGCCCGTGCGGCTCCAGAAGTTCGTGCCCGGCTTCGTGATCAACCGGCTGCAGCGCGCGCTGGGCCACGAGGCCTTCCACCTGATCTCCTCGGGTGTCATCAGCGCCGAGAACCTCGACCTCGCCGTGCGCACCAGCCTGGCGCCGCGCATGCAGCTGCTGGGCCTCATGCAGCGCTACGACTTCACGGGCCTGAACCTGAGCCTGCGCAACCTGGCCGACCGCGCCATCGTCGATGCGCCGCAGGACCTGGAGCCCGCACCGCTGACCGGGCGCGTGGCGCGCGGCGATCTGGGCGTGGGCACGGGCAAGGGCTTTTACGACTACGGCGGCCGCTCGGTGCTCGAGATGCAGCGCGCGCGCGACGCGGGCCTGTGGCAGGTGGTGCAGGGCCTGGGTGCGCTGCTGTCGGACCCCAAGCCGCTATGAGCCCTGACAAGCTGGGCGCGATGCGCCGCATGCCCGCCGTGTTCGGTCCGACCTCGGGCCCGCGCCAGGTGCCCGAGGCGGGCCTGGCCTGGGACAACGCGCGCAGCCCGCTGCGCCACTCGGCCTATGCGCGCTTCGCGGTGCCGGCCGCATCGCTGCAGGCCCTGCTGCCTGCAGGCTGCACCGTGCGCGAGCCGGCCTGCCTGGCCATCGAGTTCAGCGAGCTCAGCGAGATCGACTGGCTCGCGGGCCGCGGCTACACCATGCTGTCCGTGCGCATTCCCGTGCGCTACGAGGGGGCCGGCGGTCCGCTGGACGGCTGGTTCCAGCCCGTGATCTGGGAGAACCTGACCGAGCCCATCCTGAGCGGCCGCGAGGAGCTGGGCTGGAACAAGATCTACGCCGAGCTGCCACCCGCACGCCAGGCCCCGCAAGGCCAGGTGCACGAGGCGCAGTGGCAGGGCTTTCGCTTCCTGCGGCTCACGCTGTCGGGGCTGGCGCCCCTGGACCCCACGCTGCCGCCGGCCACGCATGTGCTGCACCACAAGTACATCCCGGCCACGGGCGACTGGGGCCGGGCCGACGTGGATTACCTGACCGTCACGCCGCCCGGCAACTCGCAGGCCCGGGTGCTGGGGCATGCGCGCGCCACGGCCACGCTGGAACTGAGCCGGCC
>DATKFT010000670.1:0-16384 GCA_035544335.1 Pseudorhodoferax sp. | reverse complement strand
CCCGCGGCACCGGCTGCGGCCGCGCCGGCCGAGGCGTCCCCCGCAGCAAGCGCCTGCCTGCAGGCCGGCCCCTTCGACAACGCCCAGGCCGATGCCCTGCGCCAGGCGCTGGCCGCGGCCGGCGTGCCGGCCTCGGCCTGGGCGCTGGAGCCCATCGCAGCGCCCGAGCGCTGGATCGTCTACATGGGCCGCTACGCGGACAGCGATGCGCTCGAGAAGAAGCGCGCCGAACTGCGTGCGCTGCGCGTGGACACGGCGCCGATCACGCTGGCGGGGCTAGCGCCGGGCCTGTCGCTGGGCGTGTTCTCGAGCCCCGAATCGGCCAACGAGCACCTGGCGCAGCTCACGCGCCGCGGCGTGCGCACGGCACGCGTGGTGGCCGAGCAGCGCGGGCCGCATGGCGCTCGGCTGCGGCTGCCCAGCGCCGATGCGGCATTGCGCGCGCAGGTGCAAGGCCTGGGCCCGGCCCTGGCCGGCCGCAGCCTGTCGCCCTGCTGAGCGCTCAGCGGCGCGCAGGCTCCGGTCCGAAGCGCACTTCGAAGCAGGTTCCCGGCGGCTGCTGGCCCGGATGCGCATCGCGCAGCGCGACGGCCGCGCCATGCTGGCCCGCGATCTCGCGCACGATGGGCAGGCCCAGGCCGGAGCCGTCGGCGTCGGTGCCCAGCGCACGGTAGAAGGGCTGGAACACGAGTTCGCGCTCGGCCACCGGGATGCCGGGCCCCGAATCCTCCACCTGCAGCCGCAGCGGCGCGCCGCCATCGGCGGCCAGCACGCGCACCGTCACCACGCCCGGATGCTGCGGACGCGAGGGCGTGTAGGCGATGGCGTTGTCCACGAGGTTGCGCACGAGCTCCTTGAGCAGCGTGGCATTGCCGTCGAGCTGCACGCCGGCCGCGCCGGGCAACGCGCCGTCATAGCCCAGGTCCAGCGACTTGTCCATGGCGCGCGGCAGCGCCTCCTGCACCACCTCCATGACCAGCCGCGCGAGGTCGCAGGGCTGGCGCGCGATGGGCACGCCGGCGTTCTCGGCGCGCGCCAAGGCCAGCAGCTGGTTGACCGTGTGCGTGGCCCGCATGCTGGAACGCCGGATCTGCAGCAGCGACTGCTTGAGCTCCTCGGCGTTGGCGCCCTCGCGCTGCGCGAGGTCGGCCTGCATGCGCAGCCCCGCGAGCGGGGTCTTGAGCTGGTGCGCGGCGTCGGCGAGGAAGCGCTTTTGCGTGGCGATGGAGTCCTTGAGCCGCGTGAGCAGGTCGTTGACCGAGGACACCAGCGGCGCCACCTCCAGCGGCACGGTGCGGTCGTCCAGCGGCGACAGGTCGTCGGGCTTGCGCGCGCGGATGCGCTCCTCGAGTTCGGACAGCGGCTTGATGCCGCGCACCAGCGCGAGCCAGACCAGCAGCACGGCCAGCGGCAGGATCACGAACTGCGGCAGCATCACGCCCTTGATGATCTCGGCGGCCAGCACGGAGCGCTTCTCGCGTGTCTCCGCGACCTGCACCAGGGCGGTCTGGCCCGCGTCGTTGAGCGCCACCCAGGCATAGGCCACGCGCACGCCCAGGCCGCGCAGCTCGTCGTCGCGCAGCCGCACCTCGCCGGGCTGCGCCCGCTCGGCGTCCTGCGGCAGCGCCAGCTCGCGGTCACCGGCCAGCAGCTCGCCATGCGGGCCGCGCACCTGGTAGAACACCTGGTCGGATTCGTCGGCGCGCAGGATCTCGTGCGCCGACTGCGGCAGGCTGAACTGCACGCGCCCGCCCTGCGGCAGCGCGACCTGCTGGGCCAGCGCGCGCACGTTGTGTTCCAGCGCGCGGTCGAAGGGATTGCCGGCGATGCCCTGGGCCACGAGCCAGGTCAGCACCAGGCTGACCGGCCACAGCAGCAGCAGCGGCGTGAGCATCCAGTCCAGGATTTCACCGAACAGCGAGCGCTGCTCGCGCCGAAAGAGCTTCATGGCGATGCCGTCAGGCGCGGTGCGCCGCGTGCACCGGCGCCAAAGGCCACGGCGCCTGCCATGTCGGACCGGCGCCAGCAGCCGTGCCGGTCCGCGGGCCCGGCACCCCGGGGGGCATGGAAGGGCCCGACGCGGTGCGGCCGTTCCAATGCACAGCGCTCATCCCGCGATTTTTTCGAGACAGTAGCCCAGGCCACGCACGGTGGCGATGCGGATCGGTCCCTTCTCGATCTTCTTGCGCAGCCGGTGGATGTAGACCTCGATGGCGTTGGTCGAGACCTCCTCGCCCCATTCGCACAGGCGCTCGACCAGCTGGTCCTTGCTCACGAGCCGGCCCGCGCGCTGCAGCAGCACCTCCAAGAGGCCGAGCTCGCGTGCCGACAGCTCGACCATGCGGCCGTCGATGGTGGCCACGCGGCCGGCCTGGTCGTACTCCAGCGGCCCGTGGCGGATCGAACTGCTGGTGGTGCCCGAGCCGCGCCGCGTCAGCGCGCGCACGCGGGCTTCGAGCTCCTGCAGCGAGAAGGGCTTGGCCATGTAGTCGTCGGCGCCGTAGTCCAGGCCCTTGACACGCTCCTCCACGCTGTCGGCCGCGGTCAGGATCAGCACGGGCAGCGCCGAGCCGCGGCTGCGCAGCGCGCGCAGCACCTCCAGCCCGTGCATGCGCGGCAGGCCCAGGTCCAGGATCAGCAGGTCGAACTGGTTGCTGGTGCGCAGCGCGGCGTCGGCCTCGCTGCCGCTGGCCACATGGTCCACGGCCGCGCCCGAGCTGCGCAGCGCGCGCAGCAGGCCGTCGGCCAGCACCTGGTCATCCTCGGCGATCAGGATGCGCATGGTCCGTGCCGCCCGGACGCCCGCAGGCCCTGGAATGCGTCCACGAGGGGCCGCTTGACGCGAAGCGATGAGCGTGGTGGCACGTCTGTCTCCCGGGTTGCGCGAATGCCTGGATTCTAGGAGCCGGCATAGGCTTCCAGGCCCAGCGCCACGACCGTGGCCACCTCGGCGCCGACCGCCTCGCGGAATTCGGCCTCGGCCTGCGCCAGCGCACCGCGAAAGGCCTGCTGCCAGGCCAGGCCGTCGGGCGTGAAGCGCACGGTGCGCGCGCGGGCATCGTGCGGATCTGCCGCGCGCGTGACCAGGCCCCAGGCCTCGCACTGCGCGATGAGGTCGCCCATGGCCTGCTTGCTCATGCCCGCGCGCTCGGCCAGCACGCCGGGCCGCGTGCCGCCCACGTCCAGGTGCCGCGTGATGTGCACATGCGCGGCGCTGACCTGGGCCCGCGCCGCGAGGTTGGACAGCGCCAGCGGCACCTGCACGTCGTGCGCCATCAGCGCCAGCACGCGCGCGTCGAAGCGGCGCAGCGCATCGCCCAGCAGGCGTCCCAGATGGGTGCTGCGCCAGGCGTCGTCCGCGTGCGGGAATTGCATGGTTTAATCGTAAGGCAAACTGACCAAAAAACCCAATCCTTCAATTCAACGCCTGGACTACACTACTGTTCAAGCATCCAGATGGCATCGCGCCAGATCCCGGATGCAGTTCGCAAGTTGTTGATTGCAAGGAGATTTTTCATGGACGCACCGGTGAAACCCAATCCCGCCCAAGCTGAACGCACCAAGGCCTTGCAGGCCGCCCTGGCCCAGATCGAAAAGCAATTCGGCAAGGGCACCATCATGCGCCTGGGCGAAGGCGAGGTGATCGAGGACATCCAGGTGGTCTCCACCGGCTCGCTGGGCCTGGACATCGCGCTGGGCGTCGGCGGCCTGCCGCGCGGCCGGGTCGTGGAGATCTACGGCCCGGAATCCTCGGGCAAGACCACGCTGACGCTGCAGGTCATCGCCGAGATGCAGAAGCAGGCCGGCACCTGCGCCTTCGTCGATGCCGAGCATGCGCTGGACATCCAGTACGCGCAAAAGCTGGGCGTGAACCTGCAGGAGCTGCTGATCAGCCAGCCCGACACGGGCGAGCAGGCGCTCGAGATCGTCGACTCCCTGGTGCGCTCGGGCGCCGTGGACCTGATCGTGGTCGACTCGGTCGCCGCGCTGACGCCCAAGGCCGAACTCGAGGGCGAGATGGGCGACTCCCTGCCCGGCCTGCAGGCCCGCCTCATGAGCCAGGCGCTGCGCAAGCTCACGGCCACGATCAAGAAGACCAACTGCATGGTCATCTTCATCAACCAGATCCGCATGAAGATCGGCGTGATGTTCGGCAGCCCCGAGACCACCACGGGCGGCAACGCGCTGAAGTTCTACGCCTCGGTGCGCATCGACATCCGCCGCACCGGCACGATCAAGAAGGGCGACGAGGCCATCGGCAACGAGACCAAGGTCAAGGTGGTCAAGAACAAGGTGGCGCCGCCGTTCAAGACGGCCGAGTTCGACATCCTGTTCGGCGAGGGCATCTCGCGCGAGGGCGAGATCATCGACATGGGCGTGGAGGCGCGCATCGTCGACAAGTCCGGCGCCTGGTACGCCTACAGCGGCGAGAAGATCGGCCAGGGCCGCGACAACGCGCGCGAATTCCTGCGCGAGAACCCCGACCTGGCGCACGAGATCGAGAACAAGGTCCGCGAGAACCTAGGCATCGCGCTGCTGCCACCCGCAGCCGCTGCCGCTCCCGCCAAGGGCGAGTGAACGCCGCGCGGCCTGCGCCCTCGCTCAAAGGCCGGGCGCTGCGCCTGCTGAGCCAGCGCGAGCATTCGCGCACCGAGCTGGAGCGCAAGCTCGCGCGCCACACCGAAGACCCCGAGGCGCTGGCGCGCGCGCTGGACGAGCTGCAGGCCAAAGGCTTCATCAGCGAGGCGCGCGTGGTCGAGTCCGTGCTGCACCAGCGCGCGACACAGTACGGCGCACTGCGCCTGCGCCAGGAGCTGCAGCACAAGGGCGTCGCGCCCGAGGCCATCGCCGAGGCCGTGGGCGGCCTGGCCGACAGCGAGTTCGACCGCGCGCTGGCCCTGTGGCAGCGCCGCTTCGCGCCGGCCGCCGATGCGCGCGAGCGTGCGCGCCAGAGCCGATTTCTGCTGGCGCGCGGTTTTTCCGCCACGGTCGTGACACGCGTGCTGCGGCACCGGCCCGACAATGCGGACTGAATGCCCTCCTCTTCCTCGCAGGCCCTTGGCGCCCTGACCTTCGCCTTCGGCCTGAGCCAGTTCTTCCGCAGCTGCCTGGCCGTGATCGCGCCCGAGCTGCAGCACGACCTGGGCCTGTCCGCCGCCGGCTTCGGCCTGCTGTCCTCGTGCTTCTTCCTGTCGTTCGCGGCCGCGCAGATCCCGGTGGGCATCGCGTTCGACCGCTACGGCGTGGGCCGGCCCACGCGCTGGCTGCTGGCCATCGGCGTGGTGTCCGCGCTGCTGTTCGCGCTGGCGCCGAACGGCCCGACCGCCATGCTGGCCCAGGCCGGCCTGGGCCTGGCCTGCGCGCCCGTGTTCATGGGACTCATGCACTACGGCGGCGCGCAGCTGCCCCATGCGCAGTACGTGGCCTTCGTCGGCCGCGCCAATGCCACCGGCATGCTGGGCGCGCTGTGTGCCACGCTGCCGCTGGGCTGGCTGAGCCAGCACCTGGGCTGGCGCGTCGCCATGGCACTGGCCACACTGGGCGTGCTGGCCGCCTGCATCGCCGTCTGGCGCACGCTGCACGACGAAGGCGATGCCGATGCGCGGGGCGAGACACCGCGCGCGCTGCTGGCCTCCAGTGCCGCGCTGCTGCTGCGGCCCGCGCTGTGGACGCTGATCCCGATCTGCGTGGCGCTGGCGGCCGGCACGGCCTTTCGCAATGCCTGGGGCGGCCCCTACCTGGCCGACATGTTCGGTCTGCAGACCCAGGCGCGCGGCCTGGCCCTGTCGGCTGTGACCGTCGCCTGCTTCGGCACCGCGCTGCTGCTGCCGCACCTGGTGCGCCGCCACGGGCTGCGCGCCACGGTCCTGGGCTGGAGCCTGCTGTCGCTGGGCTGCACGCTGGTGCTGGCGCTGTGGCCGGGCGGCGGCGCCATGCTGGCCCACCTGGTGCCGCTGATGCTGCTCGTGACCATCGGCATGCTGCACCCGCTGGTCATGACGCATGGCCGCGAGCTGCTGCCGCCGGCCCTGCGCGGGCGCGGACTGGGCCTGCTCAACAGCTTCGTGTTCCTGGGGTCGGCACTGACGGCCTGGGCCTTCGGCCAGATCGCCGACAGCGGGCAGCGCCAGGGCTGGGCACTGGAGCCCATCTGGTCGGCCATCTTCGGCTGCGCGGGCGGCTTGGTGCTGCTGGGCGCGCTGCTCTACCTGTTCAGCCCGCGTCTGCGCGCGCATCCGTAGCAGGCCGTCGACGTTCTCGCGCCCCGGCGCGCGGCCAGGCCGCGATACTCGTTCCATGCTCACGCTCAAACAGATCGAGGCCATGTACTGGGTGCATGTGCTGGGCAGCTACCAGGACGCTGCCGAGCGGCTGCACGCCACGCAATCGACCATCTCCAAGCGCGTGCTCGACCTGGAGGAATCGCTGGGCGTGCGCCTGTTCGAGCCGCGCAACCGGACCGAGCTCACGCTGCGCGGACGCGAGGTGCTGCCCGACGTCGAGCGCATGCTGGCGCTGCAGCGCAGCATCGTGCAACGCATCACGGACGCCCATGCCTACACCGGAACCTTCCGGCTCGGCGTGACCGAGATGGTGGCCCTGACCTGGCTGCCCGCCCTGGTCTCCGGCGTGCACGCAGCCTTCCCGCAGATCCACCTGGAGCCCGTGGTCAGCCTGACCAGCGACCTGTGGCCGCAGATGCTGAACCACCGGCTGGACATGATCATCTGCCCCCAGAGCGTGCCCGACGAACACCCCTACCAGGCCTCGCGGCTCGACGACCTGTCCTCGGTCTGGATGTGCCGCCCCGGGCTCGTGCGCCAGGGATCGCAGGGCGTCTCGGTCGAGGAGATGCTGGCCCAGCCACTGCTGACCTACTCGCAGGGCTCGCTGCTGCACGAGCGCATGGTCCAGGTGCTGGCCCAGGCCGGGCACCGTGTGCTGCGCATCGTGCACTGCAACAGCATGATCGCGCTGGCCGAACTCGCGCGCGCGGGCCTGGGCGTCACCTGCCTGCCGCGGCCCTACTTCGACAGCTATGTGCAGGCCGGCGACCTCGAGGTCCTGCACTGCGCGCTGGGCCTGCCGGCGCTGGAATACAAGGTGATCCACCGCAGCGACATCGTGAGCCAGCGCGTGCTCGACATCGCACGGTCGACCTGCGACTTCCGGCGCCCGCCGCGCGGCGCTTGAGACGGCGCCTGAGGCCGCGGCCAGCGCAGCCTCAGCCGGGCAGGTGGCGCTCCAGCCAGGCCAGCGCCGCGTCCATGCCTTGGGTGGCCGCGGCCTGCGCGCCATCCGCCTCGGCCAGCGCAGCAGCGGTCAGCGCCAGGCGTTCGTGCACGGCCTGCGCCATCATGGGGCGCAGGCCGGCCTGCTCCAGCACCGCGACCGACATCGCCACCTCGTGCACGCGGCGTGGCGCGTGGCGCAGGTGCGAGCTCACGAGCAGCTCCGCGGTCTCGCGCGCGCTGCGCAGGTCCAGCCAGTCGCAGAAGCTGCCGAGCACGGCGCCATCGACATCCAGGCGCCTGGCCGCGACCAGCGCTTCGACATAGAGCGTCTCCAGCCCCTTGGCCAGCACGCTGCGCACGATCTTGATGGCCGCGGCCTGCCCCACCGCGGGCCCCGCCACGCGCGTGCGCATGCCCAGCGCATTGAGCAGGCCACAGGCCTCGGCCGCCTGGGGCCCCGACAGCAGGATGGGCACCTCCAGGCCATCTGCGGCCGCGCCCAGCACCGCGCCGTCGACGAAGCGCCGGCCCTGGCCCAGCACGCGCTCGGCGACCGCGGCCTTCTCGCGCGGCCCCATGGAGTTGAGGTCCACGTAGAGCGCATCGGCCGCCAGGTGGCCCGCGCACGCCTGCGCCGCAGCCTCCGCCGCCTGGGCGTTGACCGTGGACAGGACCACGTTCGCAGACGCGAGCGCCTCGGGGT
This sequence comes from Pseudorhodoferax sp., assembly GCA_035544335.1. Classification (GTDB taxonomy): domain Bacteria; phylum Pseudomonadota; class Gammaproteobacteria; order Burkholderiales; family Burkholderiaceae_C; genus Pseudorhodoferax. The sequence continues at coordinate 8,446 of DATKFT010000670.1, read as the reverse complement.
GGTCCACCCATTGCAGGCCAGCCGCCTGCGCCCGTGCGGGCGCCTGCGCATCCTGCGGCGCGTTGTACGCGAGCACGCACACGCCGCGCCGGCGCAGCCCGGCCCCGAGTGCGGCGCCGAGCTGGCCCACGCCGACGATGGCCAGCACGCAGCCGACCTCAGGCGCCTGTTCTGCCGCTTCTCTTGCCATGTTCATCCGTTTGTCACTCGGGCAGGATGCCGGCCAGCTTGACCACATCGGCCCACTTGAGCAGCTCGTCCTTGACGAAGCCGCGCAGCTGCTCGGGGCCGGACTGCGTGACGGGCTCGAAGCCCATGTCGTACAGCCGCTGCTGGATGGCGGGCTCGGACAGCACCTTGGCGAAGGCCTGGGCCAGCTTGTCCACGATGGGGCGCGGCGTGCCCGCGGGCGCGAAGATGCCGCTCCACGAGTAGGCCTCGACCGCGTAGCCCTGCTCGCGCAGCGTGGGCAGCTCGGGCGCGGCGCGCGAACGCCGGGGGCTGGCCACCGCGAGACGCCGCAGGCTGCCCGCCTTCACGTGCGCATTGGTGGCCGCGAAGGTGTCGAACATCATGACGGTGCGACCGGCCACGAGGTCCACGACCGCCGGCCCCGAGCCCTTGTACGGCACATGCAGGATCTGCACGTCCGCCGCCTTCTTGAACAGCTCGCCGGCCAGGTGCAGTGGCGCGCCCGTGCCCGAGGAGCCGTAGGCGGACTTGCCGGGCTCCGCGCGCAGGTAGGCCACGAGCTCCTTCACGTCCCTGGCCGGAACGACAGGGTTGGTCACCAGCACCAGCGGCACCTCGGCGATCAGCGCGACGGGCTCGAAGCTGCTGTTGGCATCGAAGGGCATCTGCTTGAACAGCGCCTGGTTCATGCCGTGCGTGGCCGCGGTGCCGAGCAACAGCGTGTAGCCATCGGGCGCGGCGCCCGCGACGGCCGCCGCGCCGATGTTGCCGGCCGCGCCGCCGCGGTTGTCCACCACCACGGGCTTGCCCAGGACCTCGCCCAGGCGCGGCAGCAGCGTGCGCGCGAACAGGTCCTGCCCGCCACCCGCCGCGAAGGGCACGACCAGGCGGATCGGCCTGTCCGGATACGCCTTCTCGGCCCACGCGCCGGCGTGGCCCGCCAGCACCAGGGCGGCCGCCAGCAGCGCACGCCCTCCTCTTCCCATCCAGTTGCTGCACGCGGTGCGCATCCTTGTTGTCTCCTCTGCTGGGCCCTGCCGACGGGCCCGGTGGTCGGCAGGGTCAGGCGAAAGCCGGGTCGACGGGCACGCGGTAGCCCGTGACGAGGCGGTTCGTCTCGTTGGCCATGCCCACGATCGCCATGAGCTCGCCGAACATCGCATCGCTCATGCCGGCCTTGTGGGCGGCCGCCGTGTGGCTGGCCACGCAGTAGCCGCAGTTGTTGGACACGCTGATCGCCAGGTAGATCAGCTCCTTGGTCAGCGCGTCCAGTTCCCCGGGCGCCATCACCTCCTTGACGCTGAACCAGGTGCGGCGCAGCGTCTGCGGATCGCGCGCCAGGTACTTCCAGATGTTGTTGACGTCGGCCACCTGGCGCGTGGCCTTGATGTCGTCGTAGACGGCACGGACCTCGGGCGAGGCCTGTTCGTAGTGGATGGGTTCGAGCTTGGTCATGGTGGTCCTTCGATTGCGTTCAGGCCGAAAACGGCGAGGCGATGCCCTTGCTGCGCAGCAGCGCTTCCAGGTCGAGCATGTCCCAGGTGGTCTTGCCGCTCAGCAGCGCTTCGCGAAAGCGCGCCTCCTTGGCTTCGCGTTCGCGGCACTTGTCGGCCAGGGCATCGATCTCGGCGCGCGGCACGATGACCACGCCGTCGTCGTCGCCGATCACGAGGTCGCCCGGGTTCACGGCCACGCCGCCCACGACCACCTGGACCTGCAGCGGCCCCAGGGTTTCCTTGACGGTGCCCTTGATGCTGACCGCGCGGCTGAAAACCGGAAAGCCGATCTGGGCGATGGTCGCGCTGTCGCGCACGCCGCCGTCGACCACGAGACCGGCGATGCCGCGGCCCACGGCGCAGCTGGCCATCACGTCGCCGAACATGCCTTGCTCGGTGAAGCCATCGGACGCACAGACGATGACCTGCCCGGGGCCGGCCATCTTCAGCGCCGCATGCAGCGTGAGGTTGTCGTTCGCGTGGCACAGGCAGGTGAAGGCCTCGCCCAGCACGCGCATGCCGGGGCGCAGCGGCTTGATCGCCGAGTGCATGGCGCCGCGCCGGCCCATGGCCTCGTGGGCCGTGGCCGCGGCCACCTCGGCGTAGGCGGCATAGGTCTGGTGCGGGCGGGTTGTGGTGCTCGTTGGCATGGTCGTGTTCTCCTGTGTGCTTGTGGTGGTGCGCCTGGCCTCAGCGCGTGACGTTGGCCACGCCCCAGACGTAGTTGCGGCGCGGGAATTCGTCGGTGTAGTGGCGCATGCCCTTGTGCGGGAAGTCCTTGTAGGGGCGCCGACGCAGCTGCTCCACGTCGATGTCCACGCCCCAGCCGGGTGCGGTGGGCAGGTCGGCCCAGCCATCGCGCATGCGCACGCCGGGCGCGGCGATGCTGTCGCAGGCCTCCTGCAGGTTGATGAAGCACTCGGCGATCAGGAAGTTCGGGATCAGCGCCGAGAAATGGACGGTGGCGGCCAGGCCCACGACCGTGCTGTTGTAGTTGTGCGGGCTGATGGCCACGGCGTGCGGCTGCGCCATGGCCGCGATGTCCAGCATCTGGCCCAGGCCGCCGACCGCGCAGATGTCCGGGTTCAGGATGTCGGCCGCGCGGCTGGCCAGCACGCGCGCGAAATCCTCCTTGGTGTAGAGCGTCTCGCCCGTCACCACCGGCGTGGCGATGGCGTGCCGCACCTCGGCCACGAGCGCGATGTTGTCCGACAGGCAGGGCTCCTCGTAGCAGTAGATGCCGAACTCTTCGAGCCGGCGCGCCACGCGGATGGCATGGTGGGGTGCCACGCGGCGGTGCGCGTCGATCAGCAGTTCCATGTCCGGGCCCAGCGCCTCGCGCATGGCGCGCACGTTGTCGACCGCATAGTCTTCCTCGGCCCGGCTGATGTGGGTGCGCCAGGGCCCCGGGAAGGGATCCCACTTGAGCGCGCCGTAGCCCATGGCCTGGACCTCCAGCGCACGCTGCACCGTGCTGTCGATCGAGTCGACGCCATACCACCAGCCGTTCGCATAGAGCCGGACCTGCTCACGGCAGGCGCCGCCCAGCATCTGGTAGACCGGCATGCCGGCACGCTTGCCGACCAGGTCCCACATCGCGAGCTCGATGGCGCTCCAGGCGCAGAAGAAGTCCACGCCCGAGCGGCGGATCGCGAAGTCGTCGAACATGACCTGCGCCGTGTGCCGGATGTTGGTGGCGTCGCGCCCGATGACATAGGGCGCCATGGCCTGCAGGTAGTCGGCGACCACCTGCTCCTTCTTGACGCCGACATAGGACTCGCCCCAGCCGTGCAGCCCGTCCTCCGTTTCGATGCGGCAGAACAGCAGGTTCTTGCCGCTGCCCGGATGGAAGAAGAAGGTTTCGATGCGTGCGATCTTCATGCGGCCTCCGCTGCACCTGCGATCTCGACCACGACCTTGCCCTGCGCCTGGCCGCTGGCCAGGTAGGCATGGGCCTGCGGCGCGTCCGCGAGCGCGAACCTCCTGGAGTCGACGACCGGTCGCAGGCGGCCTGCGTCCACCAGCGCCGCGAGCCTTTGCAGCGTGGCACCATGGCCTGCGCGGCCCGTGCCGTGCAGCAGCGGCAGCGGCATGAACACCACGTGCAGGCTCAGGCCTTTGGCGTGCAGCGGCGACAGGTCGTGCGTGGAGCGCGCCGCGATGGCGGCCACGCGGCCATGGCGCGCCGCGAGCGCGAACGCCGTGTCCAGCGAGCGCCCGCCCACGGTGTCCAGCACCACGTCGAACCCCGCACCACCGCTGAGCCGATCGCCAAGTGCCTGCAGCTCCTGCGGGTCCGGCGCCTGCAGGATCTCGGTCGCACCCAGGTCGCGCGCGCGCTGTGCGGCAGCGTCGCTGCGCACGCCGGCCACGACCTGCGCGCCCGCGGCGAGCGCCAGTTGCAATGCGATGTGGCCGACACCGCCACCGGCCCCCAGCACGAGCACGCGCTCACCCGCCCGGACCTGGCTGCGCTCCAAGGCCTCGGCCGCCGTGATGCCGACCAGCGGCAACGCCGCCGCGTCGCGCATCGCCAGGCTGCGCGGCTTGGCCGCCAGCAGATCGGCATCGGCCAGCAGGTACTGCGCGAGCGCACCGCCCATGCCCTTGAAACCTCCCGCGCAGCCATAGACCTCGTCACCGGCCTGGAAGCGGTCCACGCCCTCGCCCACCGCGACCACCGTGCCGGCCACATCGCAACCGATCGTTGCGGGCAACCCGGGGCCGACCGGCAGACCTTCGCGAATCTTGAGGTCGATCGGGTTGACGGACGTCGCCGCCACCTTGATCAGCACGTGCCCGGGCCGCAAGGCCGGCACCGGCACCTCGGCCATCCTGAAGTTTTCCACCGGTCCTGCTGCCACGAGAACCTGCGCCTGCATGCTTTCCACCATCGGTCTCCTCTGAACGTGGGCGCATCGTAGGCAGGCCTGATCAATGAGAAAAGCGAATTTTCTTCATTGAGAGAATTCGAAAAACGAATCCACCAGACGCACGACCTTCCCCGCCAGCGCGCGTGGCCGCGCCCGAGCCGGTTCAGTCAGCGAGCGTCTCCAGACCGAGGTGGTGCATGAGTTCGCGCAACAGCAGGGTCGCCGCCACGAATGTGCGGTCCTGAGGCAGGCCTGCCACGGCGGCCGGGTTGCCGAGCGACCATGCGGCCAGGCGCTGGAACAGCGCCTCGAGCTCGGTCCGCCCGTGGCCGGCCAGGTGTGGCAGCACCGGCGCGAACAGTCCGGCCACGTGCAGCAACGCGCCCGCTGGCGGTGCCAGCGAAGGCCGCATCAGCGCCTCCTCGGCCAGGTCGATCGCATGCTCCAGCTGTGCCGGGTCTGGCGGCAACCGGCGCAGTGCCTCGTCCACCAGCTGCTGCATGCCGACAGCCAGGCGCAGCACGGCGGGTGCCGCGCCGGACGGCTGCCAGGCCAGCACGGTCTCGCGTGGCGCGCCGACGCACAGCACGCTCGGCGGATCGGTGGGCAGTGCGGCCAGCTGGCGCAGGATGTCGTCATCGTGCATCGGCCCATTGTGGGTCGGCTTTGCGCGGCATCAACATGCGCAGGACGCGGTCCGCCTACGCTGGCACCCTTGCTGCACAGGAGACGCCCGCATGGCCCGACTCGAATGGTCCGACAGCCTGGTGCTGGACCTGCCCGTCATGGACGAAACGCACCAGGAGTTCGTCGCGCTGCTGGCCGGGGTCGAGGCGGCCGACGATGCGGCGCTGCGACCGGCCTGGCAGATCCTGATCGCCCACACCGAGGAGCACTTCGGCCGCGAGGACGCCTGGATGCGCGCCACCGGCTTCGCCGCCAACAACTGCCACAGCACCCAGCACGCCGTGGTGCTGCAGGTGATGCGCGAAGGCCTGCAGATGGATGGCGCGCAAGGCCTGGCCCATGTACGTGAACTGGCACGCCAGCTTGCGCCCTGGTTCGTGCAGCACGCCCAGACCATGGATGCCGCGCTGGCGCTGCACCTGCGCAGCGTGGGCTTCGATGCCGTCAGCGGCAGCCTGCTCCTGTCCTGCACGCTGCCCCACGAGCCCATCCACGGCTGCGGATCGGCGGCCTGCGCACCAGCCTGAGCCGGCGCGCGCCGAATCAGAGCCCCAGCATCAGCTTCAGGTTCTGCACGGCGGCGCCGCTGGCGCCCTTGCCCAGGTTGTCCAGGCGCGCGATCACCACGGCATGGCGGTGGTCTTCGTTCGGGAACACGCGGAGCTCGAGCTGGTTGGTGTCGTTGAGCGCCAGTGCATCGAGCTTGCCGCTCTCCGTGGGCGGCAGCACCTGCACGAACTGTTCGGGCGTGTTGCTCCTGGCGTAGTGCTCGGCCAGGGCCGCGTGCAGATCGGCCGCGCGCGGCTTGCCGGGCAGATCGTCCAGGTGCAGCGGCAGCTGCACGAGCATGCCCTGGCGAAAGTTGCCGACCGAGGGGATGAAGACCGGCCGGCGCGTGAGCCCCGTGTACTGCATGATCTCGGGGATGTGTTTGTGCTTGAGGCCCAGTGCGTAGGTCTCGAACAGCGGTGCCTCGTTCTTCTCGTAGGCCTCGATCATGGTGCGGCCGCCACCGGAGTAGCCGCTGACCGAGGGCAGTGCGATGGGGAAGTCCGCGGGCAGCAGGCCGGCATCGACCAGCGGCCGCACGATGGCGATCGCACCGGTCGCGTAGCAGCCCGGATTGGCCACGCGCGCGGCCTGCGCGACCTTTTGCGCATGGCCGGCCACGAGCTCCGGAAAGCCGAAGGTCCAGGCCGGGTTCACGCGGTGGGCCGTGGAAGCGTCGACGATCTTGGGCTTCCTGCCCTGCAGCTGGTCGATCATCGCGACCGACTCGATCGCCGCATCGTCGTGCAGGCACAGCACGACGAGGTCGACACCGGCCATCAGTTCGCGCTTGGCCGCCACGTCCTTGCGCAGCTCGGGCGCGATGCTGACGAGTTCGATCTGCGGCATGGCCTGCAGCCGCTCGCGGATCTGCAGGCCGGTGGTGCCGGCTTCGCCATCGATGAAGACCTTGGCCATATTGTTCGCTCGGTAGAAGTACGCGTTGACCGCACAGAATTGGTGCGACGCACCATGATACAGTCGCCGGCTGTCCTCAGTCTGGTTGTCAAGCATCCGTCGCTGGTGGACAACAGCGAACGCTCGTTTCGCCTCTCCGTCCCCAAACCTCTTCCGAGAGACCTCCTCATGAAGATTCACGAATACCAAGGCAAGGAAATCCTTGCCAAGTTCGGCGTACCGGTGCCCCGCGGCATTCCGGCTTACACGGTGCAGGAGGCGGTCGAGGCCGCCCAGAAACTCGGCGGCCCGGTCTGGGTGGTCAAGGCCCAGATCCACGCCGGTGGACGCGGCAAGGGTGGCGGCGTGAAGGTTGCCAAGAGCGTGGAGCAGGTCAAGGAACTGGCCGGCCAGATCCTGGGCATGCAGCTCAAGACGCACCAGACCGGCCCCGAAGGCCAGAAGGTCCGCCGCCTGTACATCGAAGACGGCGCCGACATCCAGAAGGAATACTACATCTCTGCCGTGACGGACCGCGCCACGCAGAAGGTGGCGTTCATCGCTTCCAGCGAAGGCGGCATGGACATCGAGGAAGTGGCCCACGCCACGCCCGAGAAGATCATCACGGTCTACGCCGACCCCAAGGAAGGCCTGACCGACGCGCAAGCCAAGGAAATCGCCGACGGCATCGGCATGCCGGCCGATTCGACCGCGCAGACCGTCGACATCCTGAAGAAGCTCTACACCTGCTACATGGAAACGGATGCCTCGCTGGTCGAGATCAATCCGCTGAACCGTGACAGCAAGGGCAATGTGATCGCGCTGGACGCCAAGTTCAACTTCGACAGCAACGCGCTGTTCCGCCACCCCGAGATCGTGGCGCTGCGCGACCTGGACGAGGAAGACCCGGCCGAAGTGGAAGCCTCCAAGTTCGACCTGGCCTACATCAGCCTGGACGGCAACATCGGCTGCCTGGTCAACGGCGCCGGCCTGGCCATGGCGACCATGGACACCATCAAGCTGTTCGGCGGCGAGCCGGCCAACTTCCTGGACGTGGGCGGTGGCGCCACGCCCGAGAAGGTGACCGAAGCCTTCAAGATCATGCTGAAGAACAAGAATGTCCAGGCCATCCTGGTCAACATCTTCGGCGGCATCATGAAGTGCGACACCATCGCCACCGGCGTGATCGCAGCCTGCAAGGCCGTGAACCTGTCCGTGCCGCTGGTCGTGCGCATGAAGGGCACGAACGAGGAGCTCGGCAAGAAGATGCTGGCCGAATCCGGCCTGCCCATCATCGCCGCAGACACCATGGCAGACGCGGCCCAGAAGGTCGTGGCCTCGGTCAAGAAGTAAGGAAGCGTCATGTCGATCTACATCAACAAAGACACCAAGGTCATCACCCAGGGCATCACCGGCAAGACCGGCCAGTTCCACACGGAAAAGTGCCAGGAGTACGCGAACGGCAAGAACGCCTTCGTCGCCGGTGTGAACCCCAAGAAGGCCGGCGAGTCGATCTTCAACATCCCGATCTACGCCTCGGTCAAGGAAGCCGCCCAACAGACCGGCGCCACCGTGTCGGTGATCTACGTGCCGCCTCCGGGCGCGGCCGCTGCGATCTGGGAAGCCGTCGAGGCCGACCTGGACATGGCCATCTGCATCACCGAAGGCATCCCGGTCCGAGACATGCTGGAAGTGCGCAACAAGATGAAGGCCAAGGAAGCCGCCGGCGGCAAGAAGACGCTGCTGCTGGGC
>DATKFT010000669.1:0-6643 GCA_035544335.1 Pseudorhodoferax sp. | reverse complement strand
GCTGACCGGCATCATCTACGGCGGCCGCGCCACCTTGCTCGTGGGCGCCTTCGCGGCGCTGCTGTCGGTCAGCATCGGCGTGGCGCTGGGCGCACTGGCCGGCTACTACGGCGGGCGCGTCGATGCGCTGCTCATGCGCGTGACCGAGTTCTTCCAGGTGCTGCCCGCGCTGCTGTTCGCGATGGTGGTGGTCACGCTGTTCTCGCCCTCGCTGGTCACGGTGACGCTGGCCATCGGCATCGTGAGCTGGCCGCCCACGACGCGGCTCACGCGCGCCGAGTTCCTCAAGATCAAGAACCTGGAGTTCGTGCGTGCCGAGATGGCGATCGGCGCGCGCCCCAGCCGCATCATCTGGAAGGTGATCCTGCCCAACGCGCTGCCGCCGCTGGTGGTCTCGGCCACGCTCGCGGTGGGCGCGGCCATCCTGTTCGAGGCCGGCCTGTCCTTCCTGGGACTGGGCGATCCGAACCAGATGAGCTGGGGCCTCATGATCGGCTCGGCGCGTCAGTACGTGCTGTCGTGCTGGTGGGCCGTGGCCTTCCCGGGCGCGGCGATCTTCTTCACGGTGCTGGCGGTCAGCCTGATCGGCGACGGCCTGAACGACGCCCTGAACCCCAAACTGAGGGAACGCTGATGGACACCGCTTTGTTGCAAGTGAAGGACCTGCGCGTGGCCTTCAGCAGCCGGCGCGGGCAGGCCATGGTGCTCAACGGCGTGGACTTCGAGATCCGCGCGGGCGAGACGCTGTGCGTGGTCGGCGAATCGGGCTGCGGCAAGAGCATGACGGCGCTCGCGCTGCTGCGCCTGATCCCCTCGCCGCCCGGACGCATCACGGGCGGGCAGGTGCTGTTCCAGGGCGAGGACCTGGTGGCGGCCGACGACGCGCGCATGCGTGCGGTGCGCGGCAACCGCATCTCCATGATCTTCCAGGAGCCCATGACCTCGCTGAACCCGGTGTTCACGGTGGGCGAGCAGATCGCCGAATCGCTGCGGCTGCACGCCGGCCTGGACGCTGCCGCCGCGCAGGCGCGCGCGGTGGAGATGCTCAAGCAGGTCGGCATCCCGGCGCCCGAGCGGCGGGTGCACGAGTACCCGCACCAGCTCTCGGGCGGCATGCGCCAGCGCGTGATGATCGCGATGGCGCTGGCCTGCCGGCCCGACATCCTGATCGCCGACGAACCCACGACCGCACTGGACGTGACCGTGCAGGCGCAGATCTTCGACCTGCTGCGCGATCTGCAGCGCGACAAGGGCACGGCGATCCTGCTCATCACGCACGACATGGGCGCCGTGGCCGAGATGGCCGACCGCGTGATGGTGATGTACGCGGGCCGCGTGATCGAGCAGGGCAGCTGCGCGCAGGTGCTGTCGGCGCCGGCCCATCCCTACACGCGCGGCCTGATCGACTGCCTGCCCGAGTTGGGCAGCAGCCAGGAGGCCGAACGCGTGGCGCTGGCCGAGATCCCGGGCGTGGTGCCCTCGATCTGGGAGCTCGGCCAGGGCTGCGCGTTCCGCGCGCGCTGCCGCGAGGCCCTGCCGCGCTGCGCGGGCGAGGTGCCGCCGCTGACCGCGCTGCGCAGCGATGGCAGCGGCAACGCGCACGGCGTGGCCTGCTGGCTGCACACCACGGCGCCGGCGGAGGCCCTGGCATGAACGCCCGCACCGACGACGACCTGCTGCAGGTCGAGGACCTGCAGGTGCACTTCGCGCGCCCGCGTGCCGGCCTGTTCTCGGCACCCGAGGTCGTGAAGGCCGTCGATGGCGTGTCCTTCAACGTGCGCCGCGGCAGCACGCTCGCCGTGGTCGGCGAATCGGGCTCGGGCAAGACGACCACGGCACTGGCCGTGATGCGGCTGGCGCCCGTGACCGCAGGCCGCATGCGGCTGGGCGACACCGACCTGGCCGCGCTGTCGGGCGAGGCGCTGCGCCAGGCGCGCCGGCGCATGCAGATCGTGTTCCAGGACCCGTTCTCCTCGCTGAACCCGCGCCAGCGCGCGGGCGCCGCCGTGCGCGCGCCGCTGGACCTCATGCAGGTGGGCACGCCGGCCGAGCGCGAGGCGCGCGTGGCCGAGCTGTTCACGCAGGTCGGCCTGCGGCCCGAGCAGCAGCACCTGTTTCCGCACCAGTTCTCGGGCGGGCAGCGCCAGCGCATCAACATCGCGCGCGCGCTGGCCACCAAGCCCGAGCTCGTGGTCTGCGACGAACCCGTGTCGGCGCTGGACATCGCGATCCGTGCGCAGATCCTGAACCTGCTGGCCAAGCTGCAGAAGGACCTGGGCCTGACCTTTCTGTTCATCTCGCACGACATGGCCGTGGTCGAGCACATCTGCGACGACATCGCCGTGATGTACCTGGGCCAGATCGTCGAGCGCGCGCCGCGCCAGGCCTTCTTCGCGCGGCCGCTGCACCCCTACAGCGTGGCGCTGATGTCGGCCGTGCCCACCGTGGGCGGCGGACGCCAGCGCGCCGCCCAGCGCATCAAGCTCACGGGCGATCCACCGAGCCCGATCAACCCACCGGCCGGTTGCCGCTTCGCGGGCCGCTGCCCCGTCGCGGTGCCCGCCTGCGCGGCCGAACTGCCGCCATTGCGCGAGGCCGCACCGGGCCACTGGGTGCGTTGCATCCGCGTCGAGAACCATGGCGGCCAGCCCGTCGCACCGCTGGCCATGCCAGCCTGAAAGCCCTTTCACCGCATGACCACGACCACCGTCTACCGCGCCCGCAAGATCATCACGCTCGAATCCGGCCAGCCCGAGGCCACCCACGTTGCCGTGCGCGAGGGCCGCATCCTGGCCGTCGGCGACCTGGAACGCTGCGCCGCTTGGGGACCCTACGATCTGGACGAGCGCTTCGCCGACAAGGTGCTGATGCCGGGCCTCGTCGAAGGCCACTGCCACCTCAAGGAAGGCAGCATGTGGCAGTGGGTCTACACGGGCTGGTTCGACCGGCGCGACCCGGACGGGCGCATCTGGCCCGGCCTGCGCTCCATGGACGCCGTGGTCGCGCGGCTGGCCGAGGCGGCCGCGCAGATGGATGGCGAGGGCCAGCCGGCCACGCAGCCGCTGATCGCCTGGGGCTTCGACCCGATCTACTTCGGCGGCGAGCGCATGACCGTGGAGCACCTGGACCGCGTGGGCAGCCGGCCCATCGTGATCTCGCATGCCAACGGCCACCTCATGAACGTGAACTCGGCCATGCTGCGCATCGCCGAGGTCACGCGCGACAACGAGGTCGAGGGCGTGGTCAAGTTCGACGCCAGCCACGCGCAGGCCGGCGAGCCCACGGGCGAGCTGCAGGAGCCGGCCGCCATGTTCCTCGTGCTGCGCAAGGTCGGCAACGCGGGCCTGCTGGCCTCCATGACCGAGGCCGGCATCCGCGCGTTCGCACGACTGGCCTGCCGCCAGGGCGTGACCACGGCCACCGACCTCGTCAACCGGCTCGCGGAGAACGACGTCGCGGTGCTGGAGAACACACTGGCCGACGACAGCGTGCCCATCCGCATCCTGCCGGCCTTCCAGGCCTTCCACGGCACGCACGCCGCACAGGCCGGCGCCGAACATGTGCAGGCCCTCATGGCGCGCAACACCGACCGGCTGCGCTACGGCCTCGTGAAGATGATGCTGGACGGCTCGATCCAGGGCTTCTCGGCGCGGCTGCGCTGGCCCGGGCACTTCAACGGTGCGCCCAACGGCATCTGGGTCACGGCGCCGGCGCAGTACGAGGCCGACTTCGAGATCTACCACCGCGCCGGCCTGCTGGTGCACACCCACACCAATGGCGACGAGGCCAGCGAGGTCGCCATCGACGCGATCGGCCGCGTGCTCGCGCGCGCGCCGCGGCCCGACCACCGCCACACGCTGCAGCACGGCCAGATGATCGACGCGCCGCTGTTCCGGCGCATGGCCACGCTGGGCCTTGCCGCCAACCTGTTCGCCAACCACCTGTGGTACTGGGGCGACCAGCACTACGAGATGACCATGGGCCCGGACCGCGCGATGCGGCTGGACGCCTGCGCGAGCGCGCTGGCGGCCGGCGTGCCGCTGGCCATCCACTCGGACGCGCCCGTCACACCGCTGGGCCCGCTGTTCACGGCCTGGTGCGCGGTCCACCGCACCACGCCCAAGGGCCGCGTGCTCGGCGAGGCCGAGAAGCTCACGGTGCTGCAGGCCCTGCACGCCGTCACGCTGGGGCCGGCCTACACGCTCCGGCTGGACCACGAGATCGGCTCCATCGCCTGCGGCAAGCGCGCCGACTTCTGCGTGCTCGAGGACGACCCGCTCGCGGTCGATCCCATGGCGCTCAAGGACATCCGCGTCTGGGGCACGGTGCTGTCGGGCCGCGTGTTCCAGGCGACGTGAGATCCCCATGCACACCACCATCTACGCCGCGCGCAAGATCCTCACGCTGAACCCCGCCCAGCCCACGGCCACCCACGTGGCCGTGCGCGACGGCCGCATCCTGGCCGTGGGCGACCTGGAACGCTGCGCGGCCTGGGGCGCCTACCAGCTCGACGCGCGCTACGCCGGCCAGGTGCTGATGCCGGGCCTGGTCGAGGGCCATGCGCACCTGACGGCCGGGGGCCTCGCGCAGTACGCCTACGTGGGCTTCCACGCGCGGCCCGCACCGCCCGGCATGCAGTGGCCGGGCTGCCCGGACTTCGAGGCCGTGGTCGCGCAGCTGCAGGCCGCCGAGCGCGCGCTGGCCGACCCGGCCGAGCCGCTGCTGGCCTGGGGTTTCGATCCGATCTTCTTCGGCACGGAGCGCATCACGGTGGAGCACCTGGACCGCGTCTCGCGCACGCGGCCGGTGGTCATCCTGCATGCGAGCCACCACCTCATGAACGTGAACCGCGCGGCGCTGCGCGCAGCCGGCATCGCGCGCGACAGCGACATCGAGGGCGTGGCCCGCTTCGCGGACGGCGAACCCAATGGCGAACTGCAGGAGTTCGCGGCCATGTTCCCGGTCCTCAAGCTGATCGGCAACGGCTTTCGCGCCACGGGCACCAGCGAGACCGGGCTGCGCACCTTCGGCGCGCTCGCACGCCAGGCCGGCGTGACGACCTCGGCCGACCTGGGCAACGACCCCAGCGAGGAAGGCTACGCCAACCTGCTGCGCGTGACGGCCTCAAGCGACTTTCCGGTGCGCATCGTGCCCGGCGCCATGGCGCTCAACAACGCACGCGCACCCGAGGCCCATGCCGCGCTGCTGCGTACGCGCATGGCGGCCAGCACCGACAAGCTGCGCTACGGCATCGTCAAGCTGTTCGCCGACGGCTCCATCCAGGGCTTCTCGGCGCGCCTGCGCTGGCCCGGCTACTTCAACGGCGCGCCCAATGGCATCTGGAACCAGGCGCCCGCGCAGCTGAAGGCCGCGGTGGCCTTCTTCCACGCGCAGGGCTTTCACCTGCACATCCACGCCAACGGCGACGAGGCCATCGAGGTCGCGCTCGACGCGCTGCAGGCCGCGCTGACCGCCCACCCGCGGCCCGACCACCGCCACACGCTGCAGCACTGCCAGATGGTGGACGAGGCCCAGCTGCGCCGCATGGCCGCGCTGGGCGTGTGCGCCAACCTGTTCACCAACCACCTGTACTACTGGGGCGAGGCGCACCTGGCCCAGACCATGGGGCCGGACCGCGCCCACCGTCTCGACCCCTGCGCCAGCGCGCTGCGCCTGGGCGTGCCGCTGGCCATGCACTCGGACGCGCCGATCACGCCGCTGGCGCCGCTGTTCACGGCCTGGTGCGCGGTCAACCGCGTGACCGCGGCCGGCCGCGTGCTGGGAGCGGCCGAGCGCATCACGGTGGAGCAGGCCCTGCACGCGATCACGCTGGGCGCGGCCTGGACGCTGGGCATGGACGGCGAGATCGGCTCCATCGAGGTCGGCAAGCGGGCCGACTTCTGCGTGCTCGAGGATGACCCGACGGCCGTGGACCCCATGGCGCTCAAGGACGTGCGCGTGGCCGGCACGGTGCTGGGCGGCAGGCCCACATGAGCACCGCCGGGCCCCGCCCAGGTGCACCGATGCGTACCGAAGACGCGCCCCAGCGCGCCCCCCGCCTGCCGCTGACCGTGCTCGGCGGTTTCCTGGGCGCGGGCAAGACCACGCTGCTCAACCACTGGCTGCGCCATGCCGGCGGCCAGCGGCTCGCGGTGCTGGTCAACGACTTCGGCGCGCTGAACCTGGACGCGGCGCTCGTGGAAAGCAACAGCGGCGACACGGTGGCGCTGACCAATGGCTGCGTCTGCTGCCAGATCGGCGACGACCTGTCGATGGCGCTGATCCAGGTGCTGGAGCGCAGGCAGGACTTCGACGCCGTGGTCATCGAGGCCAGTGGCGTCTCCGACCCCTGGCGCATCGCCCAGCTCGGCCACGCCGACCCGGCGCTCGCGCTGGACGGCGTGGTGGTGCTGGTGGACGCCAGCGCCGTGCTGGACCAGGCGGTCGACCCGCTGCTGGCCGACACGCTCGCGCGCCAGGTGGCCAAGGCCGACCTCGTGGTGCTGAACAAGGCCGACCTCGTGGATGCGGCGCAGCTGGCCCGGGTGCATGCCTGGGCCGACCGGCATGCGCCCCAGGCGCGCCGCTGCGAAGCGGTGCAGGCCCAGGTGCCCACCGCGCTGCTGAGCGGCGCCGCACTGCT
>DATKFT010000668.1:0-1992 GCA_035544335.1 Pseudorhodoferax sp. | reverse complement strand
CGGCCTGCTGATGCACATGCAGGCCCACCGCGCGATCCTGGCGCCCAAGTTCGCCATCGTGCAGTCCGCGCTGCAGCAGCACCTGGACGGGCGCGGCGTGGCGACTTGGACGCAGCCGCGTGGCGGCTACTTCGTGAGCCTGCGGGTGCGCGACGGCTGCGCGCGCCGCGTCGTGGAGCTGGCCCGCGCGCTGGGCATCGTGCTCGTGCCTGCGGGCAAGACCTATCCGCTGGGCCACGACCCGCGCGACAGCAACCTGCGGCTTGCGCCCAGCTTCCCCGATCCCTCCGACCTCGCAACCGCGATGGAAGGCATCTGTCTCAGCATCCTGCTGGCCTGCACCGAGGAGCCACAGCCATGAACGGTCATTTCCTTGCGTTCGCACGCTACCTGGCGCGCAGCGCCCAGCCCGCCGGCCGACCCGCGATCTGGCGTGGCCGGGAGGTGGATGCCGCGCTGACCGCGCAGCCCACGAGCCCGCAACGGCAGACGCGCGCGCTGGCGCTGACGCCCACGAACGATCCGCAGGCCCTGGGCCTGAACGGCAGCATCTCGCTGATCGTGCAGGCGCTCGGCCCGGGCGAGCAAGGCCGCATGCACAGCCATTCGTTCTGGCACCTGTACTTCGTGCTCAAGGGGCGCGGCGCCTCGCAGATCGGTAGCGAGCTCATCAGCTGGTCGGCCGGCGACAGCTTCTACGTGCCGGCCTGGGTGGACCACGACCTGCAGAACCTCAGTACCACCGAGGACGCGGTCGTGTACTCCGCCCAGAACCTGCCCGAGCAGGCCGCCACCGGCGCGCTCATGCGCAAGGAGGGCGCGGGCTACATGCACATCCGAGCCGACGCAGCTGCGCCGGCCGACGCCTGACGCGCGTCAGCTGCGCTTTCTCTCTGGCGTCGCCCCACGGTAGCGCCAGCTTTCCCCCAACTTCGGGCCATTGCGGCCCGTCCAAGGAGAACCCATGTCCATTTCAAGCGTGCTGCGCATGGCCCTGGCGGCCTGTAGCCTGTTCGCCTGCACCTTGGCGTCGGCCCAGACACCTGCGGCCGCCAGCGACAAGGTCGTGCGCATCGTCGTTCCTTTCGCGCCGGGCGGCGCCACCGACATCGTCGCGCGGGCCGTGTCCGATGCGCTGGCGCGCGAGCTGGGCCAGACGGTCATCGTGGAGAACCGGCCCGGTGCCGGCGGCGCGGTCGGCGCGAACTTCGTGTCCAAGGCCACGCCCGACGGCACGGTGCTGGGCCTGGCCACGGTGTCCACCATGGCGACCAACCCGGCGATCAACCCCAAGAATCCCTACGACCCGGTCACGGGCTGCACTCCGGTGATCACGCTCGCCACGGTGCCGGTGATCCTGGCCGTCAATGCGGCCAGGCTGCCCGTCACCGACATGGCCCAACTGGTCGCGCAGCTGGGCAGCTGTCCGGTTCCGTGCACCTTCGCGTCCGCGGGGACGGGCGGAGTGGGGCACCTGGATGGCGAGCTGTTCAAAGCGCTGACCAAGACCGCGCTGGTCCACGTGCCATACAAGGGGGCAGGGCCGGCGATCGCCGACCTGCTGGGCGGGCAGGTCGACATGATGTTCGACAACCTGCCGTCCATGTTGCCGCACATCCAGTCAGGTGCGCTGCGCGGCATCGCGGTGATGAGCCCGCAGCGCAGTCCCGCGCTGCCGCAGGTGCCGACCTTCACCGAAGCGGGACTGCCGGGGCTGGACAACACCGCGTGGATGGGCCTCGTCGCGCCGGCCCAGATGGCGTCCGCGGTCCGGGACCGCATCCATGCGGCGGCCGCGCGTGCCCTGGCCGACCCAGCTGTGCGCCAGCGCTTCGAGAAGGCCGGCATCCAGCCGGTCGGTGGCAGTGTGGCGGACTTCGCCGCGTTGATCGACAAGGAACTCGCCTTGCGCCGTGCCATCGTCGTGGACCGCGGCCTCAAGCTGGACTGAGCGATGTCCATGTTGCAGAGGCAGCAGACACGCTATCCCTT
>DATKFT010000667.1:0-1617 GCA_035544335.1 Pseudorhodoferax sp. | reverse complement strand
TTCGAACGCGCGCAGCAGGGCCTCGCGCCGTGCGATGTCGGCGGCCTGGTCCTGGTCGGCTTCGTCCAGCAGCGAGGCCAGCAGGTCGGGATGGACCTTGGCGGCAGCCGCGTAGCCTGCGCGGTCCAACCCGCTCTGCACGAACAGCGCACGCACCTGCGCGCGCAGCGCGGGCTGCAGGTCTTCCTTGCTGCGCGCCTGGCGGCGCTTGAACAGTTCGGCCAGCGCATGGTGCTGGTGGTCCAGGGCGAGCGGGGCCACAGGCTGTCCGTCCAGGTCGTGGCGCTGGTCGCCGCGCGCCAGGCTTTCCAGGTAGCGCGAGGACCGCGCGTGCTGGCCCAGCGCCTCTTTCAGCGCAGCGGGTTCGAAGACACCGGGATGGCGGTCCAGCAGATCCTGGAAGGTGCCCAGCTTGAGCGGCCTGAACCGTGCGCCGAACAGCGCAGGGTGCAGCTGCGCCAGCTGCTCCAGCAATGGATGGACGGGCCGGCCCGGATGGCGTTGCGGGCCTTTGCGGCCAGCGGGGCTGCGACGCTTGGATGTCGGCTGCGGGCGGGCGTCGGCCGGGGCCGAGGTGGGTGTGGAAGCGTCAGTCATGGCGGAGCGCATTGTAGAAAGGCCGGCGAAGGGGATGCCGGGTACACCTGCTTGCAGCTTTTTCGGAGGGATGTGCAAAAGTCACGCTGCACGCGTGCAAATGTCACGCGAGCTTCATGGGGCGCTGCATACACTGCTTGCGCCCGCCCACAGGAGTAGCGCCATGCAACAGCACCACGACGTTTCGCCTTTCGCCCGTTCCTTCGCCAGCGCTGCCGCCTCGCACGAAGGGCGGCAGTTCATGCAGCGCCTGGCGGGCCGTGTCATGGAGCGCGCCGATGCGGTTTGTGATGCGCCGCACGCCGCCGAAGGCGACTGGCCCGATCTGGACCAGCGCGTGCGCAACGTCGGCGAATGGTGAGTCAGCCCTGGTGCACCTGCGCCAGGATTTCATAGGAACGCAGTCGCGCCGCCGGATCGTAGATCTGCGAGGCGATCATCAACTCATCGGCCCCGGTGCGGGCGATGAATTCCCCGAGTTGACGCCGCACCGTGTCCGGTGAGCCGATGGCGGCAGCGCTCATGGTCTGCGCCAGGATGGCCTGCTCCGGCGCCGTGAGCTGTTCCAGGTAGCCGGGCTTGGGCGGCTGCAGGCGGGAGGGGCGGCCGCTGCGCAGGTTCACGAAGGCCTGCTGCATGGAACTGGCGAGCAACTGGGCCTGCTCGTCGGTGTCCGCCGCGAACACCCCCATCCCCAGCATCACATAGGGCTTGGCCAGTTGCGCCGACGGCTTGAAACGCGCCCGGTAGATCGCGATCGCGTCCATCATCGCGGCCGGCGCGAAGTGCGACGCGAAGGCGTAGGGCAGGCCCAGCTCGGCGGCCAGCTGGGCGCCGAACAGGCTGGAGCCCAGGATCCAGACCGGCACCTGCAGGCCGGTGCCTGGAATGGCCTGGATGCGCGCGTTGGCCGCCGCCGGCGACAGGTAGTGCATGAGCTCGACCACGTCCTGCGGGAACTGGTCGGGCGATTCGAACGCATCACGGCGCAGCGCGCGCGCCGTGGCCTGGTCCGATCCG
>DATKFT010000666.1:0-1771 GCA_035544335.1 Pseudorhodoferax sp. | reverse complement strand
CCATCACTCGGGCTCGATGCCCGCCGCCTTCGCCACCTTGCCCCACTTCACCATCTCGCTGCTGATGAAGGCCGTGAACTGCTCGGGCGTACCGCCGACCGGCTCCACGCCGGCCGCCAGCATGCGTTCGCGCACGTCGGGCAGGGCCAGGATGCGCGTGGTCTCGGCCGCCAGCTTGGCAACCACGGCCTTGGGCGTTCCGGCCGGGGCCAGCAGGCCGCCCCAGGTGCTGGTCTCGTAGCCGGGCAGGCCGGACTCGGCCACGGTCGGCACCTCGGGCAGCGCGGGCAGGCGTTCGCGCGTGGTCACGGCCAGCGCGCGCAGCTTGCCGCCCTTGATCTGGGCGCTGGTCGCGGCCAGCGTGTCGAACATGATGGACACGCGGCCGCTCATGAGGTCCGGGTGCGCCAGCGTGCTGCCCTTGTAGGGGATGTGCTGCATCTGCAGGCCGGCCATGCTCTGGAACAGCTCGCCCGAGAAATGCGGCGCGCCGCCGTTGCCGCTGGACGCGAAGCTGAGCTGCCCAGGGTTCTTCTTGCCGAAGGCGATCACGTCCTGCACGCTCTTGAACGGCGAGCTCGGCGCGACCACGAGCACCAGCGGCACGGTGTGCGTCTGCACCACGGGCTCGAAGCCCTTGACCGTGTCGAACGGCAGCTTCTTGAACATGCTGGGGTTGATCGCGTGGCTGCTGGCCACCAGCGCCAGCACGTGGCCGTCGGGCGCGCTCTTGGCCACGAAGTCGGTGCCGATCACACCCGTGGCGCCGGTCTTGTTGTCGATCACCACGGGCTGGCCCCAGGCCTCGGTGAACTTCTGGCCGATCAGCCGGGCCGCCAGGTCGATCGCGCCGCCCGGCGAGGCGGGCACGACGATGGTCATGGGCTTGGTCGGGAAGCTCTGGGCGAAGCCGGGTGCGGCCAGCATCAAGGTGGTGGCCAGGGCGAATGTTCTGCGTTGCATGTCTCCTCCAGGGTGGGTGGTCAAACGCATTCGGCGGCGTCAGGGGCTCTTAGCGGCCCTTCGCCTTGCGCCATGCGGCGAAGTCCGTGCGGCTCTGCTCCTCGGTCGGCGGGTACAGGCCCAGGATGCTGCGGCCTTCCATGACCTTCTCCTGCACGAAGTCTTCGAAGACCGTCATCTCGGTGGCCTCCACGGCGATCTCGTCGGCCAGGTGCGCGGGAATCACGACCACGCCGTCGGCATCGCCGACGATGACATCGCCCGGGAACACGGGCGCATCGCCGCAGCCGATGGGGCCGTTGATCTCGATGGCCTCGTGCAGCGTGAGGTTGGTCGGCGCGCTGGGCCGCTGGTGGTAGGCCGGCATGGCGTATTGGGCAATGTCGGGGCTGTCGCGGAAGCCGCCGTCGGTCACCACGCCGGCCACGCCGCGCTGCATGAGCCGCGCGACCAGGATGCCGCCGGCCGAGGCCGCGCGCGCGTCCTTGCGGCTGTCGATGACCATCACGGCGCCGGGCGGGCACTCTTCCACGGCCTTGCGCTGCGGATGGTCGCGGTTCTGGAACACGGCGATGCCGTTGCGGTCCTCGCGCGCCGGCATGTAGCGCAGCGTGAAGGCCTCGCCGACCATGGTGGGCGCGTTGGGGTTCAGCGGGCGCACGTCCTGGACCATCTGGTTGCGCAGGCCGCGCTTGAACAGGGCGGTGCACAGGGTGGCGGTGCTGACCTTCTTCAGCAGGTCGCGGGTTTCTTGCTTCATGCGGGGTCTCCGGGTTCAAAAAATGTCGGGCTCTGGGGCGGGCTTGCC
>DATKFT010000665.1:0-5227 GCA_035544335.1 Pseudorhodoferax sp. | reverse complement strand
GCACGGTGGGCGCAAACCCCAGCAGCAGGCCTGCGATCTCGCGCTCCAGCAGCTCCTCGCCATGCGCATTGCCCAGCGCCTGCAGCTGCGGGCGCAGCCGCGCGACCAACCCGGGCGAGGCGCCATGGGCCAGTGCAGCCCGCACGGCCTGCAGCACCATGGGGCCGTGCAGCAGGCCTTCGGCCTCCACGCGGCTGTGCGGGTGGGCGCCGAACACCATGCGCGACGGGCCGATGACATGGCCCGGGCAGCGCGGCTTGCCCGCGGAATCGGGCGTGGGCCTGCGCCCGCCGACCACCATGTGTTCGCCGTCGGGAATGCCCAGCCAGAGCTTGGACAGCGCGCCGACCACCTGCTCGGAAAACCCCATGAGGTCCACCGGCACGCGCAGCCGGCCGTCCGGGTGGCGCAACGCGAACGCGCCATCGGCGGCCTTGACGAACCCGGCCAGCACGGCACGCGCCACCACGCTGGCGGCCGTGAAGGCCTGGGCCTCGTCGATGCTGGCCACGGCCGCGTTGACGATGGGACCGACCTGCGCATGGCCGTCCGCCGGGTCCATGCCCAGGTGGTTCACGCCCAGCGTGGCGTTCATGCGTTCGCCGAAGCCCTGGACCGATACATGGCTGCAGGGTGCGTCGGCGAGCGCCGCGAAGACCTTGTCCGCGCTGCCCAGCAGCCGGCCGTAGGGCAAGGCCTGCTGCTCGCCGCCATGCTGCTCGCGCACGGCCTGCCAGGTGGCGCGGCCGTTGTCGCGGTCCTCCAGCCGCAGGCGCCACTGGTCCAGCGGGCTGGTCGGCTGCGGCGCCGGCTGCGGCAGCGGCTGCGGCGCGCTGCGGAAATCGGACAGCCGCTCGAGCGCGGTCAGCGCCGGCGCGAACAGGTACAGCCCCCATTGCAGCTCGACGAAGGCCTTGTCGCCGAGCTCGGCGCGTTGCGGCGCACCGTGGGCGTCGACCCAGCGGAACACGCGCGGCGCGCCCTCGCGCGGCACGCCCAGCAGCGGGTCGGACTGCGCGGTCCCCACGCCCGTGCTGTTGCCGCCGGCCAACCAGCGCTGCACGGTCTCGAACTGCTCGGCAATGCTGGCGCAGTAGGCCATGAACAGGATGCCGCGGTCCGCCTCGGGGCCAGCCTCCAGCGAGGCCGGGCCGTAGCCCATGCCACGGCGCAGGATGCGCGGCAGGCCGGGCCGGCCGTCGCGCGGGTTGGCGCGGCGCACATGCGCGGAGAACGGGCATTGCGCGCCGTCGGTGCCGCGGTAGCGGAAGTCGTTGTTGCCGCCGGGCCCGGCCTCCACGAGCGGGGTGCCGTCCTGGCGGCGGCCCATCATGCGCTCCAGCAGGTCGGTGCGCTTGTCGGCGTCGCCCTCGGCGTACTGCTCCAGCGCGTCGTACAGGTGGTCCAGCCGCTGGCGCAGCTTGCGCACCACGAGGAAGCTGCCGCGGTCCAGCAGGCCGTCGGCCTCGGCCGGGTACGGGCCGTCGCCCCGGTCGTTGGCAAAGCCCAGCGCCAGTTCGCCCGGCGGCACCTGGTGCTGGCGCGGGTGCGCCGAACGGTCGGGCGCCGGGTCGGGCGCGAGTTCGGGCGTGACGATGGGCTGGCTGATGCCATCGACGAAACCGAAGTGCTCACGTCCGGTGGCCTCGGTCGTGCGGCTGCGCGTGCTCTCCACGGCCAGCACGGCCAGGCCGGTGCCGGCCTGGCCCAGCGCGCGCACCTCGGCTGCCAGCAAGGGGTGCAGGCCGTGGCCCGCATCGGCGGTGTCGATGGTGCGCAGCATCACGGCCACGTGCACGACGCCGAGGTCCACGCGGTCCTCGCGCAGCGGGTCCACACCGTGGCGCAGCGGGCGCCGCCAGTGGTCGGGATGGTTGCCGCGCAGGTCGCCCAGCAGGCCGGCGCGCTGCTCCATGCCTTCGGCGAACTCGGGCGGCAGCCGGTCCAGCCGCTCGGGGTCGATCTGCAGCGCGCGCAGGCCGGCCATCGTGAAGCTGATGTGCAGCCTAGCCTCGCCGGCGACGGCCGCCGGCGCGGCGCAGCGCGGCGCCTGCGCCGCCAGGTGGCGCGCCGCGGCCTGCGGATCGGTCACGCGCAGCAGCACCAGCGCGCCGTGCGTGGCGCGCGGCCCGTCGGACAGCACGGCCGCCTGCATGGTCTCGGGGCTCCAGAGCAGCCGCTCGCCCCGCGCCGGCTCGGGCAGCGGTCGCGCCAGCCAGGCCAGCTCGTCGGCGAACAGCGCCTTGATCATCGGAGCCTGCGGGTGCTGCAGGAAGGCCTCTTCGCGCAGCGTGGACTGCAGGCCCTTGAGCGCCAGATGCGCGAAGCGCAGCAGGATGTCGCCGTCGCTGCCGGCCCACCAGCCGGTCAGCCGGTACAGGCCCTTGAGCGAGCGCAGGTGCAGCGGCAGCAGGCCCTCGAGGTCGTCGAGCATGCGTTCCAGGCCCTGGCGCGTGGCGCTCAGCTCGTCGGGCTCGGCATGGGCCGCGATGGCGCGGTCGGCCTGCATGGGGCAGCGGCTCTCGCGCTGCAGCCGCTCGACGCTGGCCAGGTAGCGCTGATCGGCCAGCGTGGCCGGCCCGTCGGTGTAGAAGATGCCGGCGTCCATCTCGGCGCTGCGCACCCAGCGGCAGTAGGTATCGAAATCGCTGGTGCGCGCACCAGGATAGCCTTCGCAGTGGCACAGCAGCGCGTCCAGCAGCGGGCCGATGTCGCGGTAGATCACGCGCATGTAGGGCTCCCAGCCGCCGTCGAAGCTCACGTTGAGCGTGAGGTGCCAGCGCCCGGCGTTGACCAGCGAGGGCGGCATCAGCGCATAGCGAAAGCTGCTGATGATGCCGAAGCGGCCGATCGGGTCGGGGAAGGCCGAGTCGCGCAGTTCGGACTCGCGCGCGTTGCGGCGCGAGGAATGCATGGCATCGAGCAGGCGGCGCAGACGCTCCAGGTAGCTGATGGGCTCGAAGCCGGGCGCCAGCCCTTCGCGCACCGGGGCGACCAGCGCCAGGTTCGTGGTGCCCGCCAGGGCGCTGCCGCGCACGGGATTGCGCATGTCGTAGGTCCTTTGACTAGTTTTGTGCCGTCGGCGAGCCGAACCGGCCCGCAACGGCGAACTTAGCAGCTGCGCGGCCGGCTCCGCGGCCCGCGGTACGCAGATGTGATGAAACCTGCGGTTACACGCTGCCCTGTTGCAGACGCTCGTACAGCGTGGCGCGCGAGATGCCGAGCAGGCGTGCCGCCGCGAGCTTGTTGCCGCCGGTCTCGGCCAGGGCCGCCGCGATGGCGCGCGCCTCCAGCGCTGCCACCTGCTCGGCCAGGGGGCGCAGCAGCGCGGTGTGGCCCTCGTCCTCGGGCTGCGCCAGCGGCTCTGCGGCCGCGATGGCCTGCACGCCGGTCTCGGCCAGCACGCGGCGCACCTCGGCCGCGTCCACGCGCTGGCGGTCGCTGCGCATGGCCAGCTGCTCCAGCACGTTGCGCAGCTCGCGGATGTTGCCGCGCCAGTGCTGGCCCGCCAGCAGCGCGAGCGCGTCGGGCGTGAGCTCGGGCGGGGCCTCGCCGCTGCGCTGGGCCAGGTCTTCGCTGAGCGTTTCCACGAGCGCAGGGATGTCGCTGCGGCGCTCGCGCAGCGGCGGCAGCTTGAGCGGCAGCACATTGAGCCGGTAGTACAGGTCTTCGCGGAAACGGCCCTGCCGGACCAGGGCCGGCAGGTCGCGCGAGGTCGCGGCGATGACGCGCGCGTCGAACGGCACCAGCCGGTTGGAGCCCAGCGGCTCGATCTCGCCCTCCTGCAGCGCGCGCAGCAGCTTGGCCTGCAGCGCGCCCGGCATGTCGCCGATCTCGTCCAGGAACAGCGTGCCGCCGTCGGCCAGCTTGAACTTGCCCTCGCGGCCACGCCGGTCCGCGCCCGTGAACGCGCCGGGCGCCACGCCGAAGAACTCGGCCTCCAGCAAGGTGTCGGGCACGGCGGCGATGTTCAGGCTCACGAAGGGGCCGCGCGCGCGCGCCGACGCGAGGTGGATCGCGTGGGCCAGCAGCTCCTTGCCGGTGCCGGTCTCGCCGAGCAGCAGCACGGGGCTGGACGATTGCGCCGCGCGCCGGGCGTGGCGCTTGAGCTCCAGCGCTGCGGGACTGGCGCCAATGAAGCTTGCGAAGGTGTACTTGGCGCGGCGCTGGCCCGAGCCGCCATCGCCCTGCAGCAGCGCGCGGCTGCGCTGGCTCGCCAGCTCGCGCCGGGCGTCGTCCAGGTCGCGCTGCAGCAGTGCGAACTTCTCGATCAGCGGCTTGAGCGTGGTCTCGGGCTGGTCGAACAGCACGATGCCGATGGCGCCGATGGTGCGCCCGTCCTCCTCCTGCAAAGGGATGCGGCTGACCACGAAGGTGCCGGCCTTGTTGCTGAGCAGGTCCACGAGGATGGGCTCGCCGGTCTCCAGCACGCGCCGCATCAAGGTGTTGGGGATGACCTCCTCGACCGCATGCCCCCGGAATTCGTCGATGCTGGAGAAACCCAGGGCCGGCAGGAAGCGCCGGTAGCCTTCGTTGACCCAGACGATGGTGCCGGTCCGGTCCACCAGGAACATGCCCTGGCTCATGCTGGAAAACAGGTGGAACATGGAGCGCGCGGCCAGCGCCAGGATGCTTTGTGCGTCCAGCGGCAGCGCGGAATCGGTCGGCGGCATCGGCGCATGGTAACGGTGCAGGGTCGGGGCGCCCAGGCGGCGCGACCGTGCGCTGTCCGCCTACAAAGCGCGGCAGCCGCCAGGGGCACAATGCGCCGCGATGGACAGGATTCGGATCGACAAGTGGCTCTGGGCCGCCCGCTTCTACAAGACCCGTACGCTCTCGGCGGACGAGATCGACCGCGGCCGTGTGCAGGTCAACGGACAGGACGTCAAGCCCGCACGCGAGGTCAAGCCGGGTGACACCGTTTCGGTACGCCAGGGTCCCGTGCTGCGCACCGTTGTGGTGCTAGGCATCAGCGCGGCGCGCGGCCCGGCCCCGGTGGCGCAGGCGCTCTACCAGGAGACCCCCGAGAGCCAGCAGGCACGTGCGCAGCAGGCCGAGCAGCGCAAGCTGGCGCCCGAGCCAGCACTGGCGCAGGAACATGGCCGGCCGACCAAACGCGAGCGCCGTGCGCTCGACCAGGCGGCCGGCGGCTGGGGCGAGCGTTGGAGTGCCTCGCTCGATGGTTGAAGCCACAAGGAGGCCAGATGCGCTCTCTCCTCGTCGCAGC
>DATKFT010000664.1:0-4511 GCA_035544335.1 Pseudorhodoferax sp. | reverse complement strand
CCGTCCTGTCTGAGTCCGCGCCGCTGGGCCGGCGAATCCGCGACCGCATGCGCCTGCCGATGGCAGCGCGGATCGCGCTCGCGATCTCGGTCGTCACGGCGCTGCTCATGCTGGCCGGCTGCTGGACGGTCGGCCGGCTGCTGGAGCAGGAATTCACGGAACTGCCGCTGGCCGTCCCCGCCGCGCAGCGCGATGCCTTCATCGAGCGCGCCTGGCGCGTCATGTTCTGGACACTGGCCACAGGGGCTGGCGCCGCCGGCCTGCTGGCCTGGGGCATCACCCAGCGGCTGCTGGTGCCGGTGCGGCGCCTGGGCGACACTGCCAACCGCATCGGCGCACAGGCGCTGCACGAGCGCCTGCCCACCGATGCACTGCCCGTGGAGCTGGCCCCCGTGGCACAGGCCTTCAACGCCATGCTCGACCGCCTGCAGGACGCATTCGCGCGGCTCTCGGGCTTCTCGTCCGACCTCGCGCACGACCTGCGCGCGCCCGTTCACCGGCTGCTGACGGCCACGCAGGTCACGCTGTCGCAGCCGCGCAGCGCCGACGAATACCGCGGCGTGCTGGAATCGGCCACGCAGGACTACGAGCGCATCGGCCGCCTGATCGAGAACATCCTGTTTTTGGCCCGCGCCGACCAGGCCCAGACGCGCCTGAACGCCGACTGGCAGGATCTGCGTCGCCGCCTGGGCGGTCTGGCCGAGTTCTTCGAGCTGCTGGCCGAGGAGCGGGGGCTGGAACTCGCCCTGGACGTGCAGCCCCGGCTGCGGGTCTGGGCCGACGAGGTGCTGCTGGCGCGCGCGGTCGGCAATCTGCTGACCAACGCGCTGCGCCATGCCCGGCCCGGCAGCGTGGTCACGCTGTCGGCCCGGTCGCTGGCACCTGGCGCGGTCCGGATCGCGGTGTCCAACGAGGGCAAGCCGATTGCCCAGGACCACCAGGTGGCGATCTTCCAGCGCCGCTACCGCGTCGAAGACACGGCCAACGACAACACCGGCCTCGGACTGGGACTGGCCATCGTCAAGAGCATCATGGAACTGCACGTCGGCGAGGTCGGCGTGCGCAGCGCCCCGGGCCAGCCCACCGTGTTCACACTGGACTTTCCGGCGCCGCCGCGGCGGCCCGTGGACCTCAGACCGGCGGCTCGCCGATCTGCTCCGTAGCGTAGGCCCGCTGCACGGCCGGCCGCGCCAGCACGCGCCGCAGGTAAGCCCCCAGCTGCGGCAGTTCGCGTGCAGGCTGGCCGAAATGCCGGGTCCAGCGCGCCAGCATCAGCAGATAGGGGTCGAGTGCGCTGTAGCGCGCACCCAGCAGCCAGGGTCCGCCATGCCGCGCGAGCTCCTGGTCCAGCAACGCCAGCTGCTGGCCCGCGCGCGCCTCGGCGCGCGCCTTGACCGTGGTGGCGCCGTGCACATGGTCGGGCGAGGCCCAGCGCTCGGGATAGAAGTACAGGTTCAGCGTGGCGTGCAGCGTGTTGCTGAGCCACAGCATCCATTTGTAGTAGTGCGCACGCTCGGCAGAGCCCAGCGCCGGCGCCAGCGCGGCTGCCGGGTGCGTGTCGGCCAGGTGCAACAGGATGGCCGCCGTCTCGTAGAGCACGGTGTCGCCGTCCACAAGCACCGGGATCAGCCCATTGGGGTTGAGCCGCAGGTAGGCCTCGGACTTGTGGGCCTGGTTCGCGCGGTCCACCAGCAGCAGCTCGAACGGCACGCCGAGCTCTTCCAGCAGCATGTGCGGCGCCATGCTGGCGTCGGTCGGGTGGTAGTAGAGCTGCAGCATGGCCGGCTCCGGCAGCCTTACTTGGCGGCGATCACCATGATCTCGACCAAGAGGCGCGGGTCGGCCAGCTTGGACTCGACGCAGGCACGCACCGGCAGGTTCTTGGGATCAACCCAGGCCGACCAGACCTCGTTCATGGCCGCGCGGTTGCCGATGTCGGTCAGCCAGATCTGGGCCGACAGGATGCGCGACTTGTCCGTGCCGCAGCGGGCCAGCAGCGCGTCGATGCGCGCGAGGATCTGCTGCGTCTGGCCCTTGACGTCAGCGCTCGGGTTGTCCGCGACGATGCCGGCCAGGTAGACGGTGTTGCCGTGCTCGACCGCGTTGGACAGGATGGGGGTGGGCTCGAAGCGCTGGATGCTCATGAAAATTCTCCAAAGGGATTCAAGGGGGCGTGGGCACGCCGAACAGTTCGGCCGCATTGTCCCAGGCGATGCGCCGCGCGAGCGGCGCCGGCAGTGCGCCGAGCCAGCGGCGGTAGTCCTGCATGAGCTGGTCGTACATGCTCCAGCGCTGGTTGACCCAGGTGTCCGAGCCGACCACGAAGCGCGTGGGGTGCTGGCGCAGCAGCGCCTCCCATTCGGCGCACAGCAGACCGTTCTCGCAGACGAGGCCGGGCCGGTACGACAGCTCGCCGACCAGGCGCGGGTAGCGCTCCAGCAAGGCCTGCACGCGCGCGATCGGCGCGCCGCCAATGCCGGTGTGGGCCCAGACCAGGCGTGCGTCCGGCGCGTGGGCCATGAGCCGGTCCACGGCCGCGTCGTCCACATGGGCCAGCACCGCCAGGCCATGCTGCTCGGCAAAGCGCATGAGCTGGCGCGCCACCGGTCCATCGGCATGGGCGCTGTCGTACAGGTGGAACTCACCGATGCCGCGGTAGGGGCCGCCCTCGGTGCCGCGCGCGAACTCGGCTTCGACCATCGCGTAGATGCTCGGGTCGCGGAACCAGTTGGCGTAGTCGTCGCGGTTGCGGTACAGACGGATGAAGGGCACGACCGCCACGCCGGCCGCGCGCGTCTCGGCGCGCGAGGCCAGCAGCTTGGTGCCATCGTTGGTGCGCGAGTTCGCAACGATGGCGCGCACGCCGTTGCGCTGCATGCGCGCCAGCACATCGGCCAGCGGATGCGGTCCCTGCTGGCCATTCCAAGCCTCGACGTTGTAATGCAGGTGCGTGTCGAACAGCGGGCCCGTGTAGTCGGCCGCCAGCGCGGGGAGTGTCCCCAGGCAGGCGCCCCACAGCACACAGGCCAGCAGCCGACCGCGCATGAACATTCGGAAGCCTTCGCCTACGGCTGCGGAGCGAGCGCCTTCGGGCGGCCGGGCGACGCTCACCCCACGTGCTTGGCGAAGAAGGCCAGCGTGCGCTCCAGCGCCAGCTTGGCCGCGGTGGCGTCGTAGGAGCCACGCTGGTCGCAGTTGAAGCCGTGGTCGGCCGCGTAGACATGGACCTCGACCTCGGGATGCGCCTTCTTGAAGGCTTCGACGCTGTCCAGCGGAATCCAATGGTCGCGCTCGCCGAAGTGCGCGAGCACGGGCACCTTGGGGCTGCGCGCCACCTCGGCCTCGGTCGTCACGCCACCGCCGTAGTAGGGCACGGCGGCGGCCAGCCCGTTCAGTGCAGCCGCGCTGCGCCAGGTCAAGAGACCGCCCCAGCAGTAGCCGACGATGCCGACCTTCTTGCCGCTGTCCTTGGCGGCATGGTCGACCGCGGCCTGGATGTCGGCCAGCACGCCGGGCGCGGGCAGCTCTTCGACCGCGGTCTTGAGCGCGAAGCCGGCCTGCATGTCCTCGTTCGTGTAGCCCAGCTCCACGCCCTGCTTGACGCGGTGGAACGTGGACGGCGCGACCGCCAGGTAGCCCTGGGCCGCATAGCCGTCGGCCACGCTGCGGATGTGCGAGTTGACGCCGAAGATCTCCTGCAGCACCACGATGGCGCCCTTGGGCGCGCCGGCCGGCTTGGCCACGTAGGCGGGAAAGCTGAAACCGTCGGCAGACTTCAGGTCGATGAATTGGCCCATGGTGCGATGCTCCTTCGTTGCGGATGTTCGAAACAGGCGGTTGTAGCAGGATTCCGCTTGCCCCTGCACCGCGCGCCGTCTTGGGCGCGGCCCGCCTACCATCCGCAAGCACCAACGGAGACCGACATGGACAAGATCGCACTCGTCACGGGCGGCAGCCGCGGCATCGGCGCCGCCACGGCCCTGCTGGCCGCGCGCCAGGGCTGGGCCGTGGCCGTGAACTACACGCACAACTCGCTGGCCGCCGACGAGGTCGTGCGCCAGATCCGCGCCGATGGCGGCCGCGCCATGGCCGTACAGGCCGACGTGGCCGACGAAGCCCAGGTGCTGCGCATGTTCGCGCAGGTCGACGCGAAGTTCGGTCGGCTCACGGCGCTGGTCAACAACGCCGGCGTGGTCGACCGCAGCGCACGCCTGGACCAGATGGACCTGGCGCGCTGGCGCCGCATGTTCGACATCAACGTGATCGGCAGCCTGCTTTGCGCGCGCGAAGCCGTGCGCCGCATGAGCACGCGCCACGGCGGCGCTGGCGGCGCCATCGTCAACATGTCCAGCGCCGCCGCGCGCCTGGGCGGCGCGGGCCAGTACCTGGACTACGCAGCCAGCAAGGGCGCCATCGACAGTTTCACGATCGGCCTGGCCAAGGAGGTCGGGGCCGAGGGCATCCGCGTGAACGCCGTGCGCCCTGGCCTCATCGAGACCGACATCCATGCC
>DATKFT010000663.1:0-2319 GCA_035544335.1 Pseudorhodoferax sp. | reverse complement strand
GAATCCGAGCGCGGGTACGTCGTGGCCTTGTGCGTCTCGTACAGGGCCTGGGCGATCTCCAAGGTTTCCTGCACGTCCAGCCCAAGCTGCTTGGAACAGACTTCCTGCAAGGTGCCCAGGTCGAACAGCAGCGGCGGGCCTTCGCGCACGCGCTCGGTCTCGACCGACACCACCTGGGCACTGCCCGCGGCGCGGATCTGCTGCGCGGCCGCCTGTGCGACGGGCTGCTGCAGGCAGCGGCCGGCATCGTCGGTGCTGGCATCGGGTGCCACCCACTGCGCGGTGAACGTCTGACCGCCTGCGGACAGGGACACGTCGATGGCCCAGTACGGCACGGACACGAACGCGGCGATCTCGCGGTCGCGGTCCACCACGAGTTTGAGCGTCGGGGTCTGTACACGCCCGACCGACAGCACGCCATCGTAGCCGGCCTGCCGCCCGAGCACGGTGAACAGCCGGCTGAGGTTCATGCCCACGAGCCAGTCGGCGCGCGAGCGCGCCAGCGCCGAGTAATACATCGGCAGCGTCTCGGCCGAGGGCCGCAGCTTGGCGAGCGCGGTGCGGATGGACGCATCGTTGAGCGCCGACAGCCACAGGCGTTCGATGGGACCGCGGTAGCCGCACAGGTCGATGATCTCGCGTGCGATCAGTTCGCCTTCGCGGTCGGCGTCAGTGGCGATGACAAGCTGGGTCGCCTTCGCCAGAAGCGCTTTGACGACCTTGAATTGCGTGGCGGTCTTCGGCTTGACCTCGACCCGCCACTGCTGGGGAATGATGGGCAGCTGTTCCAGCGACCAGCGCTTGAGCGCCGCGTCATAGACCTCGGGTGCTGCCGCTTCGACGAGATGGCCGATGCACCAGGTGACCGTGATGCCGGAGCCGTTGAGGCAGCCTTCACCGCGCTGCGTGGCGCCGAGAATCCGGCCGATGTCTTTGCCCTGGGAGGGCTTCTCGCACAGAAACAGCCGCATGTCCGTCCATCCGCTTCCCGTTGTTCATGGAGTTGCTGGGATCGAGGATGCCGAGCGCCTGTTGGGGCAGCAGCAAACAAGCTGCATGCGGCAGCGACCGCTTTCACGCCGATGGAACGGCTTGGGCGGGATGGCGTGCGGCCGGCGGTGTGCGAGCCGGGAGCCGCGATGTTCGGGAGCGCGCGGAAGCCGGTGGACGCTGATGGAGCTATCCCCTGGGGATAGCTCGCGAGGACATGGGGGGCGGCAACGTACTGCGGCCGCCCCCACGCCGGATCACTTCCTGCGCTTGGGCTCCTTCGACGCTGCCGGTTCCTGGGCGGCCTGGGGCTTGGGCTGCGCGTCCTGTGCGGTCTCCTGCGATTTGGGGCTCAGAACGACGGACTCGATGCGGAACGGCAGGATGCCGACGCTGCGCGCGTTGATCTGCCAGGTCTCGCGCGGCTGATCTTCGTTGTCCGTCCAGGGTTCGCGCTCCATGCGGCCCACGACCAGCACGCGCATGCCCTTCTGGTACAGGTCCTTCCAGTGACCGGCGTCGCGGTGCCAGATTTCCACCGGCGCCCAGAAGCCGCCGCGATCCTCATAGTCGCCCCCCTTGGTGGGAACGGGGTTGTCGAAATAGACGTTCAGCCGCAGCAAGCGCCGCGGTTCGTCGTTGCCGTTGGGGAACTCCCGGTACTCGGGGGGCGAGCCGATGTTGCCTTCGCCGGAAAAATGCGTGCTCATGGTGTGATCTCCGTGGTGGTTGAAATACCCGTGCCATGTCGGCGTCGGGCGCGTGCTGGGGTGCCCGACGCGATCACCGATCGCGCACTGCGGGGGGTATGGACGCGAGCCGGCGCAGGTAGGCGTCTTCCGCCTCGGCGGCCTTGCTGGCGCACTCCTGGGCCTGCCTGCCCAGGGTGTGCAACAGGCTGATCTGCATGTTCAGCGTGATGCGCTGCAGCTCGATCGCGTGCAAGTCGGCCAGCAGGTTGATCGGCGTGCTGGTGCTCGCCATCAGCTCCTGCCACAGGGCCACGCCCATGGCCGAGCGGTCGTGCCTGCGCCAGCGCAGGAACGTCGTTCCCGCGCCAGTGGCCTGCTGGGCCAGTTCCACGGGCAGCAGGTGGAAGGGATGCCCACTGGCCTGTTGCAGCACTTGTCGCTGCGCCAGGCCGATCAACTCGTCGCGCATGGCGAAGCACTGGCTGGCCCAGGCCTGCAAGTCCCCTTTACCTTTAAAAGGCTTTAAAAGGCCTTTTAGAGAGGCCGCGTGTTCCAGGCGCATGAAGGCTCCCTGTTGCAGGCCCCGGAAGTAGCGGGTCGGCTGGTTCAGATCGCTCATGCGGATTCGTCCTCGCCG
>DATKFT010000662.1:0-1602 GCA_035544335.1 Pseudorhodoferax sp. | reverse complement strand
GCGCGCGGTCTGGGCCAGCTCTTCCAGGGTCGGCATGCGCTTGGATTCCATGTCGTAGATCTGTGTGCTGCCGTCGGGCAGGCTGCCCGTCAGCTTCCAGTGGCGCTTGCGGACTCCCTTGCCGCCCTTGGGCTCGACGATGGTCTCGGTGAATTCGACGAGTTTGAAGCCGGCTGCGACCCCTTCGGGTGTGGCGCGTTGCGCGGCCAGGAACTCGCTGGCGTTGGCCAGCTCGGACCCTTCCTCCGTGAACTCGTGGCGGTACACGCGCTGCCCCTGCTGGCCGTACGTGGTGTCGAGCTTGGCCTGCGCTTCGGAGCGTGGGTCGTCCTTGACCAGCCGCTGGGCCAGTGCGTCGCGCTGGGTTTCGGACAGGTGGCCATACAGGCTCTTCAACTCGGGCTTCAACTCGAGTGCCGTGAACTTCGTGTCCCCGGGACGCTGGAACATCGGCCCCGAAAAGCCTTCGAAGCTCTCGCCCTTGGCGATGGCGGCGCGGCGCTCGGCCTCGTGCTGCTGCTGCGCGGCCGCGATGTCGGACCTGCGTTGGGCCAGGGCCTTGGCGCGCGCCTTCTGGGCTGCCGCGAGGTCCTTGCCCTTGAGGCTCTTGTCGATGGCGGGCGGCTCGGGGAACCGGGCGTCGAGCTTGACCTTGAAGTCCGCATCGCCGCGCGCGAACTCGGCGCCGGCGCGCTCGCCGAGCTTGGGGTCGGTGCCGTAGGTCTGCTCGTGCGTGGGGGCGATCACGGTTCCGCTCCCACCGAAGGCCTCGTCCAGCAGGTCGAGCATGTCGCCGTTGCGCCCGAGATCGCAGCCCTTGATGCGCACCACCGTGTACTGGTCGACCTGCGGGCCGACCTGCGCCAAGGCCGAGCTGCCGTCCGCCGGGTGCAGGGCCTTGCGCAGCTCGGTGGCGTTGAGCTTGCCGTCCGCATCGCGCGCGTCCAGGCCGAACATCAGCGTGCCGTCCTCGTTGGCATGCGAGACCAGGTACAGGTTGCCGATGGGGGCCTTGATCTTGTCTGCGACGTAGCGCAGCAGTTCGCTCAGGCTGCGCTTGTCGGCCACGATGATCGCGTTCGGCCGGTGCGCCTTGAAGAAGCCTTGCGCGTCGCGGTAGAAGGTCTTGCCCGGCTTGTCGATGCCCATGATGAACACGTAGTCCTGGCGCGGCGGGCCGGGGGCCTTCGGGGGGTCCAGGGACGCCAGCGGCGCGGGCGCCTGCACCTGCGGCTCGTCGGCCTTGGCCAGCTTCAGGCTGCGCTGGCCGGCCAGTGCAGCCTTGCGCCCGCCGGTGAACTTCCTGTCGTAGAAGTCGCGCAGCGTGTCTTCCTCGTCGCCCTGGAAGTCGCTGTCGAGATCGTTGGGATCGATGGTGGCGAAGACCGTGGCCAGGTCGGCCGCCGGCGCGTCAAGCAGCAGCGCCAGGATGCCGCGCTCGTCGTCGTTGCCGGTGTAGCCCGACTGCATCTCCTGGATCAGCAGGATCTTCTGCTCCACCGTGAGCGCGGCGAACGGCGCCTGCTTGTCCTTCCACAGCCGCACGATGCGGCGTGCCTTGTCGTCGCTGTCGCCGTCGTCCTCGATCCGGCCCGGGCCGTG